>CAIOHY010000524.1 GCA_903858205.1 uncultured Cellvibrio sp. | reverse complement strand
TTGCTGATAATTATTGGTCAGTGCAACAGAATAAAACTCTCCAACACTGTTATCACCACGCAAAATGCAACTCGGATATTTCCACGTTACCGCCGAACCGGTTTCAACCTGCGTCCATGAAATTTTAGCATTGGTGTGGCACACACCGCGCTTGGTCACAAAGTTGTAAATTCCACCTTTGCCTTCCTCGTTACCGGGATACCAGTTTTGTACGGTGGAATATTTGATTTCTGCATTATCGAGCGCGATCAATTCAACTACAGCAGCGTGCAATTGGTTTTCATCACGCATGGGCGCAGTGCAACCTTCGAGATAACTCACATGCGAACCTTCGTCGGCAATAATCAGAGTGCGCTCAAATTGCCCGGTATTTTGTTCGTTGATGCGAAAGTAAGTGGACAACTCCATCGGACAACGCACACCCTTGGGGATGTAAACGAAGGAGCCATCGGAAAATACCGCGCAATTCAATGCGGCATAATAATTGTCTTTTTGTGGAACAACTGAGCCTATATATTTTTTGACCAGCTCAGGATATTTATGTACCGCTTCGCTAATCGAGCAAAAAATCACACCGACTTCAAATAATTTTTCACGGAAAGTTGTCACCACTGATACAGAATCAAACACCACATCCATTGCCACGCCGGCAAGTGCCGCTTGCTCATGCAAGGGAATGCCGAGCTTTTCATAGGTGCGCAATAATTCCGGATCCACTTCATCCAGACTTTTGGGTTTTTCATCCATCGATTTTGGTGCTGAATAATAGGACACCGCTTGAAAATCAATGTCATCGTATTTGACATGCGCCCATTCCGGCTCAGTCATTTCCAGCCAAGCCTGATAGGCCTTCAAGCGCCATTCCAGCAACCACTCGGGTTCATTTTTTTTCGCTGAAATAAAACGAATAACATCTTCATTCAACCCTGGCGGCAGGGTTTCCGAATCGATGGCGGTATGAAAACCCGCAGCGTATTCTTTCTTAATGAGATGTTCGACTTGTTCTGACATGACTTTTACCTATTTTTGCAAAGGCATAGCAAACCAACGCTACGCCTTGTGCAGCTTGGCGATAACACCGCGAAGGTGTTCAATCGCATATTCAATTTCGTCGGCAGTAGTGTAACGGCCAATACTAAAACGCAGCGATGCTTGCGCTGCTTCATCGCCCAAGCCAATCGCTTTCAGGACATAACTGGGCGACATGCTCGCAGAATTACACGCAGAGCCACTGGATATCGCTAAATCGCGCAAGGAGAGCAACAACATTTCACCGTCGGCATTGCCAAAGGCGAGATTCAAAATGCCGCCAACACAATCAATACTCGAACCATTGCGTTTAATTCCCGGCAAATCCGCAATGCCTTGCCACAAACGATCACGCAATACTCTAATACGTTCACTATCTGTAGCGAGATTAACTGCTGCTAATCTTGCCGCCTCGCCCATACCCACTAATTGATGCGTGGGTAAAGTACCTGAGCGCATACCGCGCTCATGACCACCACCGTGAATTTGTGCGGCGATTTTTACCTCGCCAGCTCGACGCACATAAAGCGCTCCAACACCTTTTGGGCCGTAAAATTTATGCGCAGAAAGTGAAAGCAGATCTATGCCGAGCGCTTTGACATCCACGGGAATTTTGCCCGCACTTTGCGCAGCATCGCTGTGAAATAAAATGCTGCGAGATTTACAAATGTCTGCCAAGGCTTTGATGTCATTAATGCAGCCCAGCTCATTGTTGACCTGCATAACACTGACCAAAAATGTATCTGCTTGGAGCGCGGCGGCGAGCGCTTCGGCAGTGATAATTCCTTCTGGTGCAGGCTGCAAACGGGTCACGCGAAAGCCTTGCGTCTCCAACCAACTTACAGGATCAAGCACAGCCTTGTGTTCAATCGCCGACACAATAATATGACCGCCGGTAGAGTGTGCTACACGATAGGTTTCTGCGGCACCTTTGAGCGCGAGATTGTTGGCTTCAGTTGCACCGCTGGTCCACACAATTTCACGCGGATCGGCATTGATTAAACTGGCAACCTGCGCACGCGCCTCTTCCACGACCTCTTCCGCCTGCCAACCATAAAGATGGGAGCGCGAGGCCGGATTAGCGAAAGTACCATCCAGCGTCAAACACTGAACCATACTTCCAGCCACTTCCGGCGCAACCGGAGTAGTCGCTGCGTAATCGAGATAAATGGGCTTGCGCAAAACAGTGGGTACCTTAACGGTGGAAATTGGCTAGAGAATTTCGCTCAGTGCAATATGCGTGTCGTTATTGTGTGCACTCACCACACGCAAATCCTGACGCTTGCGAACTGACTGGATATCATTGCGCGCAACAAGATCGGCGAGGGTTATACCACTCAAAAACCGATGAATCTGCGCACTTAAATCTTCCCATAGATGATGAGTTAAACAGACTTCGCCTTCATGGCAATTGCCCTTACCTTCACAGCGGGTTGCGTCAAGCGATTCGCTGACGGCATCGACCACTTGAGCAATAGAAATAGCCGAGGTGTCACCCATCAGGCGATAACCACCCCCTGGTCCGCGCACGCTTTTCACTAATTTGAAATGGCGCAAACGCGCGAACAATTGCTCCAGATAGGAGAGGGATATACCTTGACGTGTGGATATATCAGCAAGACTAACAGGCCCCTCGTCGCAATGAAGCGCCAAATCCAGCATGGCGGTCACGGCATAACGACCTTTAGTGGTAAGTCTCATCGGAGGGAAGCCTCGCTGCAAAATCCCGGAATTAAACTACTGTCGCGAATGAAAACTGCTACTAAAATCCAGACACGACGCCAATTCCGAGTATTTTACTCAAGTATTCACTTTTGTCCAACGTCCAATCCACATCGCGGCAACTATCGCTTGTTGTTGCCTGGCTTATTCAGCTGGTTTATCGCCCTTGGTCAGCTCGCGCATAGACTCCAAACCCGGCTTCTGGCCAAACTTCAGCATAACTTTACCGCTGTAGTGCACGTAGTTCTGTACGGCAGTCAGCACACCGCGCAGGATATTCAATTCCATCTGATCCATACGCACGCGGTTATAGAGACGCCGTAGGCGGGTCATGGTCTGCTTGGGGTTGTCGCGATCAAGAAAATTCAATTCAGCCAGTGTTTGTTCAAGATGTTCGTAATAGGTTTCCATCGCCTGAGCCTCAACCGGCGGCATATCCCACTGATGCTGCGGCAAGGTATTACCCTCGGCCGCCTGCAAATAGGCCATGCGCACTTCGTAGCTAATGACCTGGACGGCAGTTGCGAGGTTGAGCGAGCTGTAATCAGGATTGGCCGGAATATGTACGTGATAATTGCATTTATGCAATTCTTCGTTGGTGAGGCCGCGGTCTTCGCGCCCAAATACGATAGCCACCTCATGGCTCGCCGCTTCTGCCCACACATTTTCACCGCATTGGCGCGGATCCAACAGCGGCCATGGAATGCGTCGTTCACGGGCGCTGGTACCCACCACCAAGCTACAGCCAGCGATAGCCTCATCAAGGGTTTCGACTACAACGGCATCATCTAATACATCGGTCGCGCCCGCTGAACGCCAAACCGCCTTATCTGACGGATAATCCTGCGGCGCGACAAGATAAAGGCGCGATAAGCCCATGTTCTTCATTGCCCGCGCCGCGCCGCCAATATTGCCCGGGTGGCTGGTATTGACCAAAACGATACGGATATTGGCGAAAGGCTGGGCTGTCATAGACAAATCTCGGTAACGAAAGGGACATGTCACAAGGGACGCGACAAAACGGCGCGCAGTATACAGTCACTTATCACTAGCCTCTAGTGGCCACTTGTCGGTATACTGCGCGCCCTCGACGAGAGGCGCTTATGCCGCCTGCGGTCATGCTCTTTCGCAATCCCTACCCCCTGAACAATCAGGTCTGCTGATATCTATAGGATATTCAGTAGCCCCTTTAATTGGTGCTTTATGGAACCCATGTTAACGATTGCCTTGCGCGCTGGTCGCAAAGCTGCCGAATTGATTGAACGCGCATTTGAACGTGTTGATTTATTGACGATTGAAACCAAAAGCCGCAACGACTATGTCACTGAAGTCGATAAAGCCGCCGAAAAAGAAATTATTTACCACCTCCGTAAAGCCTATCCCGACCACAGTATTCGCGGCGAAGAAGGCGGGCATCAACCCGGTAAAAATCCTGACTATGAATGGATTATCGATCCACTCGATGGCACAACCAATTTTATTCACGGGGTACCGCACTTCTCCATTTCGATCGCCTGCAAATACAAAGGCCAAATCGAACACGCCGTTGTTATCGATCCTATTAAACGTGAAGAATTTACTGCTAGCCGTGGCCGTGGTGCTGCGCTCAATGGCCGTCGTTTACGCGTTTCTACCCGTCGCAATCTTGAAGGTGCCCTGATCGGCACAGGCATTCCATTTAATGGTTATGCGCTCGAACATATCGGCCCTTACCTCGCCTGCGTGCAAGAAATTGCCGGACAAACTTCCGGTATTCGTCGCGCCGGTTCGGCCGCATTGGATTTGGCTTATGTAGCAGCAGGCCGTTTTGATGCGTTCTGGGAAATGAATTTAAACGAGTGGGATATTGCAGGCGGCGTACTGTTAGTCAAAGAAGCTGGTGGACTGATCAGCGACTTTAACGGCGGCGCGGATTATTTAGAAACCGGTCATATAGTATGCGGCTCACCCAAAGTCTTTAAGCCAATTTTGCAGATAGTGCAAAAAAATCTCGGCGGCCTTAAGTAAAGACTCGGCGGCTTTAAGTAAAGACAACAAGCGCGCCAAAGGAATATGGCGCAGCCTAAGATGAGGCTTTTTACGTAGATCTCGTTACAGCAGTGTATATACAGTGCTGTGTCATTACGTATACCTGGCTCTATCGCAAAGCAGGAGGAGTCCCTACTTGAAGGAAAAGTGTTGTAGTCTCCCTCCTTGCCCATCATAGTGGCTGGT
>CAIOHY010000523.1 GCA_903858205.1 uncultured Cellvibrio sp. | reverse complement strand
GCCGATAAGCCAAGGCAGGAAAGATGCGTTTTCTACCGGATCCCAGAACCACCAGCCGCCCCAACCCAATTCGTAATAGGCCCACCAGCTCCCCAGCGCAATACCAACCGACAAAAAGCCCCATGCCATAGTTGCCCAAGGGCGCGACCAACGTGCCCAAGCGCTATCCAAACGACCTGTTAAGAGTGCGGCAATCGCAAAGGCAAATACCACACTGAAACCAACATAACCCATATAGAGGACGGGCGGATGAATAATCAAACCTATGTCTTGCAGGAGCGGATTTAAATCGCTGCCATCTTGGGGTGGAATAGGAAGGATCCGATCAAAGGGATTAGAGGTAAACAGAATAAACGATAAGAAACCAACGGCGACGAAACCCATCACCGCCAATACACGCGCTTGCATATCGAGCGGAAGCGAGCGGCTGAAAATCGCTACAGCAAAAGTCCAACCCGCGAGCATAAAGATCCAGAGCAGCAATGAGCCCTCGTGGCCACCCCACACAGCACTTATTTTGTAGTAATACGGCAAAAGGGAATTGGAATTGGATGCAACGTATTTGACTGAAAAGTCATCGTGCAAAAATGAATAGACGAGGCAACAGAAGGCGAAGGCGACAAAAATGAAAAAGCCGGTGGCAAGTGACCGGCCAGATTGCATTAACACATTGCTGCCATAATGCGCACCGACTAATGGCAACACAAACAATGCAAGACTCAAGCATAAAGAAAGTATCAGGGCGAATTGCCCCATTTCGGGTGCTAACTGAACCAGATTAAGCATCATACTTTAAACCCTCGCAGGTTTTTTGATGTTCGCCTTTATCTTTCATGGCTTCGGCAACTTCAGGGGGGATGTAATTTTCATCGTGTTTTGCGAGTACCTCACTGGCATTTATTTCGCCTGATTCAGTCACTATGCCGTTGATAACCGCAGCTTCGCCTTCCGCAAATAAATCCGGCAAAATTCCATTGAAATTCACTTTTACATCGGAGACGCCATCGGTAATTAAAAAATGAATTTCGAGCGAATCATCTGCGCGCTGCACGCTACCGGGTTTGACGCAACCACCAGCGCGTATACGCGTATTGTGCGGTACATCGCCCGCCGCAATTTTGCTGGGCGGATAAAATAGGTTGATGTTTTCACGCAACGCGTAGGCCATCAGACCTACAGCGAGACTGGAGAAAACTACAATAAAAATAACGATCATTAAACGTTGTTTGCGAAGCGGGTGCATAGTTGTTGCGCTCTATTCAGCTAATACGGAAAGTTATTTATTCAGTTGTTTCGCTTGCGCTGTTATTTGCTTGCGCCAACTTTTGTTGCTTTATCTGCTGTTTTACAAATGCCTTTTTTTGTAATAACGGGCTAATCAATAGAAAAATCAGCACTGCAAAGGTAATTGCGTAGGACGCCCACACATAAGGACCGTGGCCGTTCATGGCGATAAAATCGGCCATTGATTCAAATTGAAATTTCATTGTCACGCCCCCTTATTATTCGCGCTGATAAGATCGTTAACCCACTGGGTGCGATTTTCGCGGCGCAGGATCTCGACACGCGTATTAAGCAATAACACCAATGCATAAAATACGTAAAAACCAATCACCATAGTTAACAGTGGATAGAGCATCGAAGGATCAATAGTGGATTTGCTGGTGAATTTAATCGTTGCGGGTTGATGAAGCGTGTTCCACCAATCAACAGATTTGTAAATGATCGGAATATTCACCATACCCACCAAGGCCAATACCGCACTGGCCTTGTCAGCCGTATCACGGTGTGTAAAAGCCTGTTGCAAAGCGATCATTCCGAGATAGAGGAAAAATAAAATTAGCATTGAGGTGATACGCGCATCCCACTCCCACCAAGT
>CAIOHY010000522.1 GCA_903858205.1 uncultured Cellvibrio sp. | reverse complement strand
GCGGATGTAATCAATTAGCGCGGCTTTTTTATCGCCATTAAGAATGGCTCCTTCCGTCAATGCGATATGTGCCTGCGGATGATTGGCGAGTAATTTGTTGATCAGTTTTACATAGGCGGTCACATAGGTCTCGCGTTCGGGAATGCCTTGGCTGAAATCGTTGGTGCCTATAGCGCTGATAATTAACTCGGGTTGGTAGTTTCTGTGATCCCATTTCATTGTCGGGTCATTATCGCCGACTGCAAATTCATAAAAATCCGGCAAATTTGCATCGTCGGTTTTGCCGTTCCAGCTACGTACCAATCCACGCCCTCCCCAGCAAACTAAATTCACTTGTGCATTGAGCGCTTTGGCTGTGAGCATGCCGTAGGATTCGCGCGCATTCCACCAACGGCTATTTTTTTCTTCACCTGCTACGCGGTCAATCGCTTCGCCACAGGTGACGGAATCGCCAAGCACCAGCATTTTGCGTTTAGCTAGTGCTGGCGCGGATAAAAATTTTTCACCTGTGAGTGTGAATTGTTTGAGTGTGATCTGGCCTTGCCAATTTTCAGTGCGGTGAATAATTTCCACCGTGTGTTTGGCGTCCTCCGCAAACCTGAATAATTCGACGGTTTGCGGTTGGTTGGTGATCTTGATCGCAGTTGGTGAGCCGTTATCGACAATCACATCTATCCAGGAATTACCGGTCGAGCTTTGCAGATCAGCGGATAGGGATCTGCCTAGGACTTCGGTTTTCACGCTAATGCCGGGATATCCCAACAGCAGGCTGTTATCGCTGTTGATGCGCGCGCGTCCCATAGTGGCAATTTCGGAATTGGCGGCGGGAATGCTGATCATGGCGATCTGTTCTTTTGTTGGTGCGTTGCTGCAGCCGGAAAATAAAATAGTGGAAAAAAAGAGCGCGGTGGAAATCGGAAGACGTTTCATGATGCCTACCTGAAGGTAAATATTTGTTGGGTAGGCTGGGCAACTTGCCCAGCGCCATGAACAGTTATTGCAATAATGCGTTGATATCCGGTGTCATTGCATCGGCCCACACCTGATAACCTTTGGGGGTTGGGTGCAGAAAATCGGCCATGATATCGGGTGAAATGCTGCCATCTTTTTGCAACAGCAGTGGGCCGTAGTCTTTGAAGAAAATAACTTTGTTATCGCCCAGTTTGGAAATAATCTGATTGAGCTTTTTGATTTTATTGCGGTTGTCGGAAGTGGGTGCCTGGTCAAACGGAAACACCGCATTTAATAATATTTTGGCGTTAGGCCAGGCCAGTTGTATTTGTTGTACGACCTTGGTTACACCCGCAGCAGCCTGTTCGGGCGTTTCTCGTAATGCGCCTATGTTATTAACGCCGATCAATAGCACAATCAGTTTAGGCTGAATGTTGCCAATGGCGCCGTGTTGCAAGCGCCAGAGGAGATTGCCGGTGTTATCGCCCCCTATGGCAAAGTTGGCCGCTTTCAGTGGCTTAAAATTTTTCTCCCAGATCGACCAATCCCAGCCGGCGGTAATTGAATCGCCCGCAAAAAGTACGTCGACTTGGTCGTACTGCGCAACCACCACATCTTCTGCGTGCATCTTTTCCCAAGCGGAAACAGACATCCAATCATAATTAATGTTGCGTTTGGTGGGTGTGGTGCCGGAGGGTGGTGTGGGCGATAAAGCGCTACTGAATTGGCATAGCAACGCGAGGCTGATACCGATAAAAAATTGGGCCAGATGTTGTTTGCGTGGTGTCATCGCGACTATTCCTGCTCAATAGTGGTTGAAAAATAACTGCTAATAATGGCCACTGCTAAACAATGATTATTGGCAGAGCTGTATTGCAGGCCGTGTTTGTGTAGTTATTGGTTGCGCCAAGATGAGTCTGTTCTTATTTTTTTAAACTTAGTTTTTTAAACTCAGCCTCTCGTTGTGCGCATTCAAGCTTTGCACGCCGGCGATATTTAAAATCAAATCGAGTAATTCATCCCAGGGTTCCGCATTGCGCATGCCTTTTACGGCTTTGTCTATTCCATTGGCTTTGCGCAACAGTTGCTGTAGCTGTGCTGGCTTTAAGCGGCGCAGTGCAGCTTGAATTAACGGCTGGCGTTTATCCCACACGCCGGCTTGCTTGGCTGCCCACTCAAAATGTTTTCCCTGTGCAACCGCTTGAGATATTTGTACCAGTGCGCGAATTTCGCGTGTTACCGCCCACAAAACATTAATCGGTTCTGTGCCTTCGGTTTTTAACCCCTGTAGCGTGCGCACAGCGGCGCGGGCATCGCCGTGCAGGGCTTTATCAGTAAGGCCGAATACATCGTAGCGCGCGCTATCAGCGACGACTGAGGCCATCATTTCATAACTAATGCGGTTGTCGGTGGTGAGCAATTTTAATTTTTCGATTTCTTGCGCTGCAGCGAGCAGGTTGCCTTCGATACGCGAGGCGAGTAGATCTATGGCATCGCTGTCGGCGTGCAAACCGGATTGCTGCAGGCGCACGCCAATCCAGCGCGGCAATTGTGCTGGTGTGACCGGCCAGATTTGAATGTGCTGCCCGGCATCTTCAATCGCTTTAAACCATTTACTTTTTTGCGTGGCGCCGTCGAGTTTTTCGGTGACGATGAGTAGCAAATTATCGGGCGCAGGTGATTGCGAATATTCTTGCAGTGCCTTGCCGCCTTTATCGCCCGGTTTGCCCGAGGGCATGCGCACTTCGATAATTTTTTTCTCGGCAAACAGTGACAGGCTGTTGGCTGAAGCGAGTAATTGGCCCCAATCAAAACTGGTGTCGATGTGATACAGCTCGCGCTCAGTAAAACCATTTTTACGTGCGGCAGCGCGAATCTGATCGCAGCATTCCTGAATTAATAAAGGTTCATCACCTGACACCAAATAAATGGGCGCCAATGGCTTGGTGAGCGCGGCAGCTAATTGTTCGGCGCGCAGCTTGGGCATGTTATTGCGCCGCTGGTGTTGGAGTGGCGTTTGCTTTTGCGCTGAGATTTTTAACGCGCCGCAAAATCGTATTGGCAAGTTCACGGCGCATTTCGCGCAAGACCAATTCCTCTTCTTGCGCGGCGCCGTTGGCATTGTTGACGTTGTAATTGTAGGTGCGCGAGGTGCGCGCACTAGTGTCGAGCGGAGTGATAACACCACTCGCATTGCTGATGCTGTAGTCCACGCGCAGGATAATTTCATAGGCGCTGGTGAGTGCGTCGCTGCCTACGCCGGCGGTGCGTTTGTCCAATACTTCGCGGCTCAAATTAAGTGTGAGCGATGTTGCATTGGCTGTTTCGCGCTCAGTGATCTTGTAACCGCGCAATGACTGCCGCAGCGCATTAATCAATGGGCTGTGGTCATCTTTGGTGACTATCACCAAGTCGAGCGGTGTGGTCATCGCCAGTTTGTCCTCACCTGTCGCCGAGCCGCGCAAATGCCAGCCGCACGCGGACAGTGTGAGAACCAATAAGCTGGCGATAATTTTTTTCATAAATAAATCCCTAAGGCGGGTTCCCGTAGCAACCCGCCGTTGACGATCAATTAGCAACGATGTTGACTAATTTATTCGGAATCACAATCACCTTGCGCACGGTGATGCCTTCCAGAAAACGCTGCACATTTTCTTGTGCGAGCGCATCGGCTTCGAGTTGTTCTTTCGGCGCATCAATTGCGACATCCAATTTGCCGCGCAGCTTGCCGTTCACTTGAATGACCACTTCGACGGTTGAGCGGGTCAGTGCGCTTTCATCAAGGGTTGGCCATTGTTCATTGAGTGGAATACTTTTATGACCAAGCGCTTGCCAGAGTGAGTGGCTGATGTGCGGCACAATCGGCGCGAGCAATAAAATCGCCGCTTCCAGCGCTTCGCGTTCAACCGCTAATCCGAGCGGATTGGCGCGGTCGGCGAGTTTGCTGGTCTCGTTTAGCAATTCCATCGTTGCGGCAATTGCGGTGTTAAAGGTTTGGCGACGGCCGTAATCATCGCTAACTTTTTGAATTGTCTCGTGCGTCTTTCTGCGCAAATCTTTTTGCGCTTGCGGTAAATCAGCGATTACCAATTCGCCTGGTGTGCCGGCGTTGATGTGGCCTTCCACTGCTTTCCACAAACGGCGCAAGAAACGGTTAGCACCCTCAACACCGGAATCGCTCCATTCCATGCTTTGCTCTGGTGGTGCGGCAAACATGGAGAAGAGGCGCACGGTGTCCGCGCCGTATTGGTTGATCAGCTCTTCCGGGTCAACGGTGTTGCCCTTGGATTTACTCATCTTGGTGCCGTCTTTCAGCACCATGCCTTGGCAAAGCAGGCGCTCGAAGGGTTCATCGCAGCTCACCAAGCCTTCGTCGCGCATCAATTTGTGGAAGAAGCGTGAGTAGAGGAGATGGAGGATGGCGTGTTCGATACCGCCTACGTATTGGTCTACCGGCAGCCAGTAATCGGCTGCGGCTTTGTCGAGCATGCCACCTTCAAAGTTCGGGCAGGTGTAGCGCGCGTAGTACCAGCTCGATTCCATAAAGGTATCGAAGGTATCGGTTTCGCGCTCGACCGCTTGGCCATCCAGCTCGGCCTTGCGCCATTCCGGGTCGGCTTTGATGGGAGAGTGAACGCCGTTCATCACTACATCTTCCGGCAACAATACCGGCAGTTTGTGTGCCGGTACGGGAATTTCGCCGCCGTTAGGCAGGTTGAACATGGGGATAGGCGCGCCCCAGTAACGCTGGCGGGATACGCCCCAGTCGCGCAGGCGATAGTTGGTTTTGACTTGCCCTTTGTGCGCCATTTCCAGCGTGCTGGCGATGGCATCGAAGGCGGCGTTGAAGTCCAGGCCATCGTACTCGCCGGAATTCACCAGCACGCCTTTTTCAGTGAAGGCCGCTTTGCTCAGGTCGATGGCTTCGCCCTGCTCTTCACCTGCTTTTGGTTGGGGCGCGATCACCTGAGAGATTGGCAGGTTATATTTCTGCGCAAATTCGTAGTCGCGCTGGTCGTGTGCGGGTACGGCCATCACCGCGCCTGAGCCGTAATCCATCAACACATAGTTCGCGATCCAGACCGAAACCGGCTCGCCCGTGATCGGGTGCACTGCTTTAACACCGGTATCGATACCGCGTTTTTCCATGGTCGCCATATCGGCTTCGGCGACGGATTGCACTTTGCATTCAGCGATAAATTGCGCGAGCGCGGGATTGGTCTCTGCCAGCAATTTGGCAATAGGATGCTCGGCCGCGAGGCTCACGTAAGTCACGCCCATAATGGTATCGGGGCGGGTGGTGTAGATATCAAAACCGGTGAATTCGCCAACCGGCGATGCCAAATCAAAGTGCATATCCAGGCCGCGACTTTTGCCGATCCAGTTGCGCTGCATGGTCTTCACTTGTTCTGGCCAGTTGGGCAGTTTGTCCAGATCGGCCAATAATTCTTCGGCATAGGCGGTGATTTTGATAAACCACTGCGGAATCTCTTTGCGCTCAACCAGGGCGCCTGAGCGCCAACCGCGACCGTCGATTACCTGCTCATTAGCTAATACGGTGTGATCCACCGGATCCCAGTTCACCGTCGCCATGCGCTTGTAAACCAGCCCTTTTTGGTAAAGACGGGTAAAGAACCACTGCTCCCATTTGTAGTATTCGGGCTTGCAAGTGGTCAGCTCGCGCGACCAATCAAAACCAAAGCCGAGTTGTTTTAACTGGCTGCGCATGTGGTCGGTATTGGAGTAGGTCCACTTGGCGGGTGCTGTCTGGTGCTTGAGTGCAGCGTTTTCCGCCGGAAGACCGAAGGCATCCCAACCCATTGGATGCAATACATTTTTCCCCTGCATACGCTGGTAGCGCGCGATCACATCGGTGATGGTGTAGTTGCGCACATGCCCCATGTGTAGCTTGCCACTCGGGTAGGGAAACATCGCCAGGCAATAGAACTTTTCTTTGCTGCGATCTTCAATAACCTTGAAGCTTTGGTGTTCTTCCCAGTACTGCTGGGCTTGGGCTTCAACTTCGGCGGGAGTGTAATGTTCTTGCATGGGGCGCTCTTGCATTGGAATCTAAGGCCTATACTGAAAGTGGACTTTCTATTAAGGGTAAAAAGTTACACAAGGTAAAAAGTTGCGAAAGGCGGTGATTATAGAGGCTGTACTGCCTGTGTGGGTATAAATATCTTGAAGCGCTAGCGGGAGCTATTTGCCATGAAGCCGACAGACAATCTGACCAACAATTCAATCAACAATCCTTCCTATATCAACCAGTTTGATTTGCCATTCGCCCCGGAGCAAGCTGGTGCAATCGGGGCGCTGCAGCACGAGGTGGACGATCTGGTCAAGCTCGAACTCGCCGCCGAGCAGATGCTAGGTGAGGAAGTTGATCTCGCCAAAGCCTATATCCGTGAAGATACCCAAAGCATTTGGGCTGATATGAAGCTGGGGCTGGCGGAGCTGGAGTTTATTACCGGTGACTGGTTGCTGCGCGCCGCCGATCCGACCCGTGTCGAGTGGCAGTTGAATCATTGGTGGGAGGATGAGGAATCCCAGTTCCGTCACTGACGCACCGCAGGTTCATTCGTGCGATAAGTTTGCTAAGCTCTCGCTCGCCTGATTTTTATAAGGTTCCCTTTGAGCGAGAGCGCCCCACCATGCTTTTAATTCCGCGCCGCACCTTGGGTGCGCTTGTCCTGTTGGTGTCCTGCCTACCAATCCTTGGAGTTGCCCAGCCTGTGAGTGAATTACCGGTCGATCCTATTTATTTATGGGATGAAAAACCCCTCGTCAGCCCCGACCGCGAACATATAAAGGATCAGCGGGTTTACGCGGTTGATAATCCGGCAATGATTCCCTACTGGCCCGCGCCCGATAAAGCCAATAGCACTGCCGTGGTGATATTCCCCGGCGGTGGATACGTTCGCTTGGCGATTAACCATGAGGGGCACGACATCGCCAAGTGGTTTGCAGCGCGCGGTGTTGCGGCCTTCGTGGTCAAGTACCGCATGCAGGAATATGGGTTTCCTGCGCCTTTACTCGATGGCTTGCGAGCGGTGCGCCAAGTGCGCAAGCACGCAGATGATTGGGGGATTGATCCGGCCAAGGTGGGGGTGATTGGTTTCTCCGCCGGCGGCCATTTGGCCGCGAGTGTTGCCACCCGTTTCGATTTCACCTTTGCGCTGGATGACCCGCTCGGCGATATCAGTGCGCGCCCCGATTTTGCGATTCTCGGTTATCCGGTTATCGCCCTTTATGGTTCCGATGCGCATGCGGGTTCGCGCAAAGCCTTGTTGGGCGACAATCCAGAGCCCAACAAGGTGCATGACAACTCCTTGCAATTTCAGGTGACAGAGAAGGTGCCGCCGGTGTTTATGCTGCATGGCGTCGGAGACCAGTCTGTGCCGGTGGGCAACAGCCTCGCGTTTTTCACCGAGGTGCAAAAACACAATAAACAGTCCGAGCTGCATATCTACCAAACCAGTATTCATGGGGTGGGGATGATTCAGGGGCAGGGTACGGTATCAAGTTGGCCGCAGGCGCTGGAATTGTGGTTGCTGCAGTTGCAGCTCATTAAATAGACAAAAAGCAGTGTGAAAGCTCTTTTTTAACTTGCGATAATCGTTGCGCTTGGCATACAATCCCCGCCCCTGAAATCAGGTATACGACGCTAGTCCCAAACGCCAAGGCATGTCGCCCGGCTACTTCGTGTCGTCCAAGCGTTGTTTTTGGAGCAAAGAATGAGCGCATATGCAATTTTTGAAAGCGGTGGCAAGCAACATCGCGTAGTTGTGGGTGAAACCCTCAAACTCGAAAAAATCGATTTCACCACCGGTGGCGTTGTTGAATTCAACAAAGTGTATCTGGTTGCCAACGGCGCAGACGTCAAGATTGGCGCTCCTGTTGTTGAAGGTGCAACTGTTACTGCTGAAGTGGTTGCTCATGGCCGTGCCGACAAAGTGAAGATCATCAAATTCCGTCGTCGTAAGCACCACATGAAGCGTCAAGGTCATCGTCAGTGGTTCACTGAAGTGAAAATCACTGCTATCAAAGGTTAATTGAGGAGGCTATAAAATGGCTCACAAGAAAGGGGTTGGTAGTTCTCGTAACGGTCGCGATTCAGAAGCGAAACGCCTTGGTGTTAAAGCTTACGGCGGTGAATTGATTTCTGGTGGCAGCATTATTGTTCGTCAACGCGGAACCAAATTTCACGCTGGCGTAAACGTAGGTCTGGGTAAAGACCATACTCTGTTCGCGAAAGTGGACGGTACCGTTAAGTTCGAAATTAAAGGCGCTTTTGGCCGTCAATACGTAAGCATCATTCCTGCTGCTTAATATTGCGCTAAAAGACTAGCCAAGCTTGCTGCTTGCAGTGGGCAAAAATGAAGAACAAAAAAAGCCCTGTCGTCCCCGTCAGGGCTTTTTTATATTCAGGACGAACTGGCAGACGATTGCTCCTGCATAGTCTGCACTTCCGCCATCCATGGCGGTCGTATCTCGCGAGCATGGATGCACGGGAGCGACGATATATTCAAGTTTGAATTATTTTTTGTTTTGTATTTTTTATTCCTCTGGAGTGCGTTGTGAAATTTGTTGATGAAGCCCCAATTCATGTCGAAGCCGGTAAGGGTGGCAACGGATTCATGAGCTTCCGGCGGGAAAAGTTTATTTCCAAGGGCGGTCCCGATGGCGGTGACGGCGGTGACGGCGGCAGTGTGTTTTTGGTGGCCGACGAAAACCTGAATACGCTGATCGATTATCGCTTTGTGCCCAAATATCGCGCTGAAAATGGCGAGAAGGGCGGCAGTAAAGATTGCACCGGTGCCAAAGGCGCTGATCTGTTTTTACCTGTACCGGTTGGCACTACTGTTATCGATATAGATACTGAGGAAGTATTTGGTGATTTAACCGAGCACGGCCAAAAATTGAAGGTTGCCCAGGGTGGATTCCACGGTCTGGGCAATACCCGCTTTAAAACCAGTACCAATCGCACACCGCGCAAAACATCTCCCGGTACGGAAGGTGAAATGCGTAATCTGAAACTTGAATTAAAAGTTCTTGCGGATGTGGGCATGCTCGGTTTACCCAATGCCGGTAAATCCAGTTTTATTCGCGCGGTGAGTTCTGCCAAACCGAAAGTGGCCGATTATCCGTTTACCACGCTGGTGCCCAATCTCGGCGTCGTAAAAGTGCAGCAGCACCGCAGTTTTGTTATTGCGGATATTCCTGGCGTAATCGAAGGTGCAGCAGAAGGTGCTGGCTTGGGCGTGCGCTTTCTCAAGCATTTAACTCGCTGCCGCTATTTGATGCACATGGTTGATATGGCGCCGGTGGATGAATCCAATCCTGCCGAAAGCGTGCGTATCATCGCCAATGAATTGCAAAAATTCAGCCCGACTCTTGCCACACGCGAGCGCTGGTTGTTGCTCAACAAAATTGACTTGCTGCCGCCCGATGAAGTGGAAGCTCGCTGCCAAGCGGTGATTGATGAATTGAATTGGACTGGCCCGGTATTCCGCATTTCTGCACTCAATCGCGATGGCACCGTGCCCCTGACGGGCAAGTTGATGGATAGTCTTGAAGCTGTGTGGGAAGATGAAAAAACCAATCCCGAAGCGCGCGAACGCGAAATGGAATTGCAAAACCAAATGGCGCAGGAAGCTCGTGATCGGATTGAAGAGTTGCGTGAAATTGAGCGTGAAGCGCGCCGTGCACGCGGCGATGTGGAAGATGATAATTTCAATGAAGACGATTACGACGTAGAAGTTATTTACGTGAATCATTGATCGCCGCCAATTAGCGGCAGCGGCAAAATAGTGTAACCTCACGCCCGGGCACCCTTCCGGGCGTTTTGCATTAAGGGGCGGGAGTGCGTAGCTTAAGCACTAAGTCGCACTATAAAAATTTTATCTATTTATTCTTGAGCGCATCCTATTCATGAGCAAAAGAAACACCATTCCCCAAGCCAAACGCTGGGTAGTCAAAATTGGCAGCGCGCTTTTAACCAATGACGGTAAAGGTTTAGATGCTGTCGCTATTGCGGGCTGGGTCAAACAAATGGCCGAGTTGCGTTTACGCGGAATCGAATTGGTATTGGTGTCATCCGGTGCAGTCGCCGCCGGTATGCGCCGTTTGGGTTGGGCTGCGCGCCCGACAGAAATCCATCAGCTGCAAGCCGCCGCCGCCGTCGGCCAAATGAGTTTGATCCAAACCTATGAAGTCGAATTCCAGCGCTATGGTTTGCTCACAGCGCAAGTGCTGCTGGATCACGACGATTTATCCTCACGCCAGCGCTATTTAAATGCGCGTTCCACATTGAAAACCCTCGTGGGTTTTAACGTGGTTCCGGTAATTAATGAAAATGATACAGTCACCACCGAAGAAATCCGTTTTGGCGATAACGATACCCTCGGCGCGCTTGTTGCCAATTTGTTGGAAGCGGATTTATTGGTCATTCTGACCGATCAAAAAGGCATGTATGACAGCGATCCGCGTTCCAACCCCAATGCGCAATTACTGAGTGAAATTGCTGCCGATGATCCCCGTCTCGAACAAATGGCCGGCGGCACCGGCGGTGCTTTAGGTCGCGGCGGCATGATCACCAAAGTGCGCGCCGCACGTGTTGCTGCGCGTTCGGGTGCAGATACCGTGATTGTTGGCGGTCGCATTGATGATGCATTACTGCGCATCGCCGCCGGTGAAAATCTGGGTACTTTTTTGTGGGCCGATCAGCAGCCACAAGCTGCGCGTAAACGCTGGATTTCCGGCCAATTGCAAACCCGTGGCACCATTGTGTTAGATGATGGCGCGGCGCGGGTAGTGCGCGAGCAAGGCAAAAGTATTTTGCCCGTGGGCGTAAAAGAAGTGCGCGGCGATTTTACGCGCGGTGACATGGTTATCTGTGAAGACCTGAACGGAAAAGAAATCGCACGCGGATTAATTAATTACCACGCCGACGAAGCACGCAAAATTATCGGCAAACCCAGCAGCCAGATTTTCGATATTTTGGGTTATCAAGATGATAACGAATTAATCCATCGCGATAATCTAGTGTTAAGTTAAAAGGTTGGTATATTTTCCAACCCATAAAAAAGCCCGCGCAAAAGCGCGGGCTGTTTTTATTGCGCCAAAATTACTTTTGCGATTGTGACATTTTTGCCTGCAGTAGCACGATGGCCAGCATGCCGATTAATAACAATAAGCTTGACGGTTCTGGTACTGAAACACCCTTGATATCAACTGCTGTTCCATTGATGGTGTCGATCAATAAATCATTGCCGTAGGCATCGCCGATTGTATTGGTTGTTAGTGAGAAGTTGCCGTTGCCAATAGCGATTGCATTTAACAGCACGCTAAACAAGGTAAATTCCCCTGCTTGCAATAACTCCAAATTGACTGCTTCATCAACGGATATTTCAAACGCGTTTAACCAGCCCAGTCTGCTACTGCTGTTTTGCAGGCTGCCGAAGCCAGTTAAATCCAATTGATTGCCGAGTGTTGAGTCGCCCCACAGAATGCTGCTGACATTAAACAAGTTGGCATCGTAATTTAAGTTCAGGTCATAGGTGCCGAGCGAAGGCGCACTTGCAGTATTCAAGCCGCTAACGCGTACTTGCACTTCAATATTGTCGCCGACATTCACGGATGATTGGTTGGCGATAAGGTCGATGCTGATTGCGTTGGCATTGAGCGATAAGATCAAGCCGAGTGCGCATAAACTGGCGAATAATTTTTTCATCATAAACTCCTGTGAATTATAGAGTGGCGCAGCCAGCGCGGGTGCATTGCAGGGTGAGTGCGCGCGCGTCGTTGGTGTTGATGATTCCGTCACCATTGACATCGCGTTGATCAAATGCGGTGGGTGTAACACCGCGCGCATTGGCCACAAGCTGCACGTCGTTTTTATCCACATCACCGTCGCCATCCAAATCGATAATTAATTTGAGTGAGATGACGAGCGGATCGTGATCAGATGAGCGATAGGCGTTGGCGCTGTAAAAACTCGCAACTTGTGCGGCGGATTTAAATTCGGTGTTGTAATCAAGGCTGATGGGTTCGTCGGCATTGATATGCCAATCGGCGGCATACAACACTTGCGGTGTTAACGCATTGCTCGCGAGGCCGTGATCCAGATAACCGGCTTGTCCATCAAACACATAGGAGTAGGCGGTGTCGCCACCAAATTGTTTGATCAGATCGGTGTAGCCCGCGTTGATAATTGCGCTGATAGGATTTTCTTTCGCGTAAGCATTTAAATCGCCGATGATTAAATAATCGCGATCATTTACGCCGGTTGGATGGGTGCTCAACCAATTGACTAATGCCGTAGCAGCTTGGGTGCGGGTGATATTGCAATTGCCTTGACCGTCGCCGATATCCAGGTCGCCCAGATCATTACAATCCGAACCTTTGGATTTCAGGTGATTCACTGCAATGGTCGTTATCGCACGGTTGCTATTCGCGCGGAAACTTTGCGCGAGCGCCGGGCGGTTTTTGGTATCGATAAATTGTGGATTGATACTGGAATCGAGAATCGCCGTCTTACCAATCGCGGTGGCTTTATCGCTTCGATAAACAAAACCTACCGCAATTTCATCAGTACCAATTTTATTCACGCCCGGGTTGATAAATTTCCATGCGCTGGTGCCGGTGGCAGAATTAAGTGCTGCCGTTAATTCGGCGATGGCACTGGTACTGCTGTAGCCGTCGTTTTCAATTTCAATCAGGCCGATCACATCGGCATTCAAGCCGACCAGTGCGCTGACAATTTTCGCTTTTTGTCGTGCAAATTCAGTCGCGTTGTTCGCGCCGCGCGCGGTTGGGAATCCGCCACCACTGCCATTGCCGTTAAAAAAGTTCAGCACGTTAAAGCTGGCGATTTTTAAATTCGCGGCCGAATCAGTGATAGGCGAAAGAGGGCGCGCATTAGTGTGAATAAAATTCGGTGTGCTGGTGGGTAATAGGCGATAAACACCAAAATCGTAAGTGATGACGCCTTGCAAGTTCGCCACTGTGTCGCCGCTGCGTAAGGTGTTGTCGGCAGACAAACCCGGAGTAGGGAAAATAACTGGATCAGGATTTTGCACATTGCTTGCGTCGTCCATCATCAACTTATTCAAATTATTTTGCGCTTGCAATGCGTTGGCAGCTGCACCTGGCTCAACCACATTGGTTGGTTGCTGCAAGCGGCCATTGGCGAGCAGCACTTGACCGAAACGACCTAATTGAAAGGTTTCATTTACTGTGAGTGTTTGTGCAACCGCAACCGCCATGCCTTCAATATTTTCAAACGCATTGAGTGAGGCAACGGGCAATGAAATAGTCGCCGGAGTTGGCAGGGTTTGATTGCTTGCACACACAGTAACGGTATTGTTGTTGAGTTGAGTCAACTGAAAGGTTTCAGCAACAGAGCCAGTTACGCGCACGCGGTCACCTACTGCAACCGGCGTAGTGCTCGCGATATAAATACCTTCAGAGGTATTCGAATTGCCGTCGGTATCGGCATCCTCTTCCTGAATAAAAAATCCGCCGAGTTGATTCGCATTTTGGAAGTCGGCCACCACGACTGCTTCGACGCTGATGCTATTGCCGACTAATGCGCTCGCACTTCCAGATCCTTGAATGGCTGCGATGCGTGTTGCGCTTTCTCCGCACTGGCCAGCAGTGCCGCCGCCATTATTGTTGCCGCCGCCGTTGCTGCTGCCTTGGTAAGTGCCGAGGTGATCGAAGGTATCCTGCGCATAGCCTTCCCATTCCAGCGCGGGATCAAAACTATTGTTGATGGTCACATCGCCAGTGGTGATGGAGGTTTTGCGGCGCAGGGTATTGTCGGCAGTGCTATTAAGACCTGTGCCCCATTCGCTGCCGGGATCAACGCCGACTTGTCCGATGCTATCCAAAACCGTGCTGCCATTTTTCAACACAATCGCGTCGTCGCCATTAAACCAACCTGAGCTGTTGGTTTGGTTGGCCTTAGCCAAAATCGTCGCATTGGCGCTGCCCTGTGCAAGCACAAATACGCCGAGGGCGGGAATGCTGCCGGTGAGGTTGATGGTCAGGCCAGCGCTGTTGCTGCCGTTGAAATACATTTCCACTTTATGGCCGGCAAGATCAACGCTGTTGGCGCCGCTGTTGTAAATCTCCAGTGCTTTATTGTTGCTGCTGCCTTCGATGTATTCAGAAAAATAAAGATCAGCGGCAGCGGGCAATGCGCTCAGGCTCGCAATGGCAACCGCCAGCAATAAGGGTTTGTGGGTTTTAGAGTTCATGGTGGCTCCCTGGTAGACCTGGTGGGTTTGATGATCGTGGAGCGCAGCTTAGGGGGGATTTGTTACGGCGCTGTGGCGGGATTTAGTCGTTTGTGTGATGTTTTTGTGACGCCCCCTGCGACAATTTGTCACTTTTACTGACGCGTTAAAAAACCTATGGTGCCGCCCCAAATGAATCAGTGATTGTTGTTTGGAGAAAACCTTGGTGATGAATCATAAAAGCGTGTTGGTGTTGGCTATTGCGAGTCTGGGAATGGCCAATGTCGTAAATGCCCATGAGGATGCGCTGAAAAAATCCAAGCGCGCTAACAATGCCGAGGTCGAAGAGGTAAAAGTCTGGGGTGACGCGCGCGATAGCTCGGCGTCCGGTTATACCAATCCCACCAGCGTTCTGACCCAGGAAGATATGGTCAGCATCAACGCGACCACCACAGAAGATTTGGTCAAGTACGAGCCGAGCCTGGTGATCCGCAAACGCTATATTGGCGACTCCAATGGCACCCTGGGTTTGCGTGGCTCCAATATGTTTGCCACGCCGCGTTCAATGGTGTTTGCCGATGGCGTTCCGCTGCATTACTTTTTGCAAACTCGCTGGAATGGCGCGCCGCGTTGGACCATGGTGAGTGCAAGTGAAATTGCGCAGGTAGAAATTCTCTATGGCCCTTTCTCTGCCGAATACAGCGGCAACTCCATGGGCGGTGTGATTCTGATTGAAACTGCGATTCCACAAGAGCGACAAGTGCATGTGGGTCTGGATTATTTTTCGCAAGATTTTTCTGCGTACGGTTTTAGTGATCGCCTCGACGGCTACAAAACCTTTGTCTCCTACGGTGAAACGTTTGGCGATCTGAGTCTGTATCTTTCTTACAACCGTTTGGAAAATGAAAGCCAACCGCAGTCCTATTATTTTGATCAGGATAAAAATCACAACGACCCCAAAATCAAGCAACAATTTGCTAATCCGGTTGCGGTAACCGGCCTGATCAAAGATCAGGATGTGTTTGGCAAAGACGCTTATTATTTTGGCGATACCGGTGTTGAACAAGCGACCACTGATAATTTCAAACTCAAACTCGGTTACGATTTTGGTGAATGGTCGAGTTTGTTAAATATCGCCTATGAAGATCGCAATACTTTGCGCGATTCGCCCAACACCTATTTAAGCAACGCACAAGGCGCTGCTGTTTGGTCGGGCAATGTCTCTGAAAATAATTTGTGGCTGAATGTTCCCGTATCGCGCTTGGGTGCCAGTGAATTGGATCGCCGCAGTTTATCGACGGGCTTGCGTATTAAAGGTGAATTGAACGAGCATGCGCGTTTTGAAGCAAATATGAGCGACTTCCGGATTTTGGAAGACAACAATCGCGCCTCTAGCCATGCGCTGCAGGATCCGCTGTTTAAAGGCCGTGGCCTGACGACCAATTATGAAGACACCGGCTGGCAAACGCTGGAAGGAAAATTGACCTTTTCTGATCTGGGTGTAAACGGGTTGGAGTTGATCACGGGCGCGCGCTACGAAGCCTACGAATTAAATTTGGATACTTACAATTCAGCGGACTGGGATAAGGGTGATTTTGCGGGTTATACCGGCCGTAGCGGCGGCAAAACCAATATCACTGCTGCATTTGTGCAAGCTAATTGGGATATCAACGAACGTTGGGATCTGGCCTTGGGCGGGCGTTATGAACGCTGGCAAAGTGAGGGCGGTTATTTTAGTAAAGATGTCGCTACAACACCGGAATATGATTTAGTCGATGTCGAGGATGCATCCAGTAATCAATTCTCGCCTAAATTTTCACTCGGTTATGTTCCTGCCGATACCTGGTTGGTGCGCTACTCTCTGGCAAAAGCCTACCGTTTTCCCATCGTAGAAGAATTGTTTGCGCAGAGTCAGTCTTATTCATCGGCGGTCGAGGCTCGCCCTGATCTAAAACCGGAAAATGGTTTGCATCACAACCTGATGTTTGAAAAACAATTTGATGCGGGTTATGCGCGCATCAATATTTTCACTGAAACGATCAAAGATGCAATTGAATCGCAAACCACTATTTTGCCAAGCCTGCCAAATAGGCCTGCATCGGTCACTACTTTCTCTGCTGTCGATGAAGTTGAGACTGACGGCGTAGAGTTTATTCTCAACCGCTATGGCGTTGTGATTCCGGAACTGGATATTCGCTTCAATCTTGCTTACACCAAATCCATCATCACCGATAACAGTACAGCGGAAGGTGCTAACCCATTAACCACATTGGAAGGCAATGAGTATCCCCGCATGCCGCGCTGGCGCGGCAATTTGATGGCGACTTACCACGCGACCGATCGTTGGGATTTGAGTGCAAATTTGCAATACGCCGATAAAAGTTTTGGTCGCCTGCAAAACGACGATATCGCCGAAAAGGTAATGGGTGCGCAAGATGGTTACACCCGCGTTGGCGTAAAAACAACTTACGATGTCAGCGAACAAATCGAAGTGGGTTTTGGTATTGATAACCTCACCGATGAAGAGAGTTACGTCGCACACCCTTGGCCGGGTAGAAGTCTGTATTTAAGTCTCTCTTACGATATGTAATAGCGAAAAAATAAAAACGGAGTGACCGT
>CAIOHY010000521.1 GCA_903858205.1 uncultured Cellvibrio sp. | reverse complement strand
GATATCGAGGCGGTCGAGCATGTCATCGACAAAACTTTGGGGGATTAAACCGGCCATAAAAATCGTCGCCTGATGGGGGGTAGCTAGAAGCTAGCAGCTGGCGACTAATTGCTCAACTTGGCTTTGAGCAGCTTGCTTACATCACCCATATCGGCGCGGCCTTGCACTTGCGGTTTGATCAGCGCCATGGCTTTGCCCATATCGCGCGCTTCAGTAACACCAGCGTCAGTCAGGGCTTTGGCAACAATTGCATCAAGCTCGGCAGCGCTGAGTGCGGCGGGCAAATAGGCTTGAATTTCGGTGATTTCGTAAGCTTCTTGCTCGGCGAGTTCCGGGCGATTGGCGTTGCGATATTGTTGCTCGGAATCGCGGCGCTGCTTGACCATTTTGTCGAGCACGGCTAAAGCGCGGACATCATCGACTTCAATGCGCTCGTCGACTTCGATACGTTTGAATTCAGACATCACAAGACGCAAAACCGCGACGCGCTCTTTTTCTTTAGCGCGCATCGCGGTCTTTAAGGCATCATTTATGCGGTCTTTTAGCGTTGGTTGACTCATGAATCACCGGTTATTGAGTAATCAATTTGGGTACAGGAGTGGAACGCACAACTCGTTATATGACAGATGCAAACAGGCTAACGAGCGGAACCGGTCAAAACTAAAGCAGCTACCGACAAGGTCGGCGCAGAACTTAGTACAGACGGGTAAACTTTTTAGATTCGCGTTGTACCTTTTTCGCATGACGCTTAACAGCGGCAGCGGCATCACGCTTACGAACGGTAGTTGGCTTCTCGTAGCATTCGCGAGCGCGAACGTCAGCCAAAATACCTGCTTTTTCACAAGCGCGTTTGAAGCGACGCAGAGCTACGTCAAAGGGTTCGTTTTCTTTAAGTTTTACTGAAGGCATGCTGTTACCTGTAAAAAGAGAGCCAATAAATGATGTCTTGTGGATAGGCGCCAGAGTGTAAACACAGTGAAGTATCCGAGGGGTGCGGATTCTATACGCTTCTTAGGGCAGCCGCAACCTTGAGTGCTTGAGAGTGCTGGGTTTTCGTTAGGCCAGCCTTTATCATAGCCGCCCTATGTTGGTTTATCGCTCTTTGTTTGTGCCGGGCGCCAGAGGTTGGTTTATGCGTGTGTTGGGTTTGGAAACGTCGTGTGATGAGACAGGTGTGGCGGTTTACGACAGCGAGCGCGGCTTGCTGGCGCATGTCCTGTATACCCAAATCGCGCTGCATGCTGAGTATGGTGGCGTGGTGCCAGAGTTGGCGTCGCGCGATCATGTGCGCAAGCTGTTGCCGCTTATAAATGAGGTCATGGCGGCGAGTGGCTCTACCCCTGAGGATATCGACGGCATCGCTTACACCTCGGGTCCCGGTCTTATCGGTGCGTTAATGGTCGGCGCCTCTATGGGGCGCGCACTGGCATACGCGTGGGGCATTCCCGCGATTGGTGTGCATCACATGGAGGGGCATTTGCTCGCTCCCATGCTGGAAAATAATCCACCTGAATACCCATTCGTGGCCTTGTTGGTATCCGGCGGGCATACGCAGTTGGTGAAAGTTGAAGCGCTCGGCGAGTACGAATTGCTGGGTGAATCGATTGATGATGCGGCGGGCGAAGCGTTTGATAAGGCGGCCAAAATGCTTGATCTGGATTATCCCGGTGGTCCGCAAATCGCCAAGCTTGCCGAGATGGGAATTGAAGGGCGATTTAAATTTCCGCGCCCGATGGTGGATCGCCCCGGTTTGGATTTCAGTTTCAGTGGTTTGAAAACCGCGACCCTCACCACGGTTAATGCCAACAAACAAGATGATGGTTTGCCTGATGACCAAACCTGCGCTGATATTGCCAATGCGTTTCAAGCTGCCGTGGTGGATACCTTGGTCATCAAATGCAAACGTGCGCTTGAGCAAACCGGCATGAAAACGCTGGTGATTGCGGGTGGTGTTTCGGCTAACAAAAAATTGCGCGCGGATCTGGATACAACCCTCGCTAAAATCGGTGCAAAAGTATTTTACGCGCGCCATGAATTTTGCACTGACAACGGTGCCATGATCGCTTACGCCGGTTGCCAGCGTTTGCTTGCTGGGCAACACGAAGGCCTCGCTATTAATGTCAAAGCGCG
>CAIOHY010000520.1 GCA_903858205.1 uncultured Cellvibrio sp. | reverse complement strand
GGCATCGCCAGCGCGGCGCCAGTACCTTCACCCAAACGCAAACCCAAATTCAATAAAGGTTTTGCATCCAATATTTGCAATAACAATTGATGACCAGCTTCTTCTGATTGATGCGCAAAAATCATGTAATCGCGTGCATGAGGATGAATTTTAGTTGCCAGAAGTGCAGCAGCGCTGACGATGAACCCATCTACCACAATCAAGCGACCTGCTTGTGCCGTGGCGAGCATGGAGCCGCAGATTTGGGCGATTTCAAAACCGCCGACTTCACACAAAATGTTGATGGGCGATTTATCGTCAATGCGTGCTACCGCTTGTGCAACCAATGCAATTTTTTTTGCGAGTTGCTCGGCATTGATTCCTGTACCCAGGCCGACACAGGCATCCACCGGTGCGTTGCTAATCGCTGCAAGAATCGCTGCTGCAGAACTGCTATTGCCAATACCCATTTCGCCAAAGGCCAACAAATTGGAACCCGCTGCGATTTCGCCTTCTGCAAATTCTTTTCCTAATTGAATTGCGCGCTCGGCTTGCGCCAGAGTCATCGCCGGTTCGTGAGCGAAATTGCGCGTGCCTGCAGCGATGCGCTGCACGATTAATGCTGAAGGTGCAGGTTTAATTTCGTCTTTAATTCCCGCATCAATTACTTTGAGCGGGATATGGTTGGTACGGCAAAAACAATTGATCGCCGCGCCGCCCGCCAAAAAATTGCACACCATTTGTTGGGTCACGCTACTCGGGGCGATGCTGACACCTTCCTCGGCGATGCCGTGGTCAGCAGCGAAAACCAACATGAGCGGCCGCTCAATGCTGAGCCGTTTGCGCTGTTGCACCAGCGCGATTTGCAAGGCGAGCTGTTCGAGCTGGCCGAGGGCGCCGAGGGGTTTGGTTTTTTGGTCGATACGTTCCTGTATTTCAGGTATCAGGTCGCGATTTAGCGACGCTATTTGCCATTCAAATGTCATAGCTCAGTTTCCTTTTGTGAGGCCGCGCAACTTATCATATCTGCTGGTCATATCTGGTGATTTATTTGCCGGACTTTGTTGCCTGATTTATCGCAATCGCAAGCCGTTAACCAAATCCCGGCGTATAATCGCGCCCTGTTTTTTGTCTGCCTATCTATTCATCTACCTAGCTCAATGAGTCTGGAGTTTGCCATGTTTGAATCCCTTCCTCTGTTGCCTGCCGATCCCATTCTGGGTTTAAGCATCGCCTACGCAAATGACGCCAATCCCAACAAGGTCGATCTGGGCGTGGGTGTGTATAAAAATGATGCGGGCATAACGCCTATTATGCAGGCGGTGGCAGAGGCGGAAAAATTGCGTATCGCCCGCGAGACCAGCAAGGCCTACACGCCGCCCGCTGGTTACCCCGGTGCTAACGAAGCTGTTACGAAGCTGATTTACGGTGCAGATCACCCGGCCGTAGCGGCCAAACGTGTGCGCACCATCCAGACTCCCGGCGGCTGTGGCGCATTGCGCGTGGCGGCAGAGTTGATCCAGCGCGCCAAACCCGGTGCCAATTTGTGGGTGAGCATCCCCACCTGGGCAAACCATGTGCCGCTGTTGGGCAGTGCCGGTTTGAAGCTGCGCGAATATCCTTATTACGACTACAGCACCCACAGCATTGATTTTGCGGCCATGCTCGCCACCATCAATGAAATCCCGCGTGGCGATTTGATTTTACTGCACGCCTGCTGCCACAACCCGAGCGGTGCGGATTTATCGCGCGCGCAGTGGGATCAAATCGCCGATGTGTTGGAAGCGCGTGGGGTGATTCCGTTTATCGACATGGCTTACCAAGGCTTTGGTGAAGGCCTTGAGGAAGATACCTACGGCTTACGCTTGATGGCAGCGCGTTTGCCGGAAGTGGTTATCGCAACATCGTTTTCCAAAAACTTTGGTTTGTATCGCGAGCGCGCGGGCAGTTTGAGTTTGGTGTTTGCCGATGAGCAACAAGCGAATGCAGGTAACAGCCAATTGCTGAGCGTAACCCGCGCTTTGTATTCCATGCCGCCCGCACACGGCGCTGCACTCATCGATATTATTTTGCACAGCGACGAACTGACCAAAGTCTGGAGCGATGAATTGACACTGATGCGCGAGCGTATCGCCGGTTTGCGTGTGCAGCTGGTGCAATCGCTGAATGGTTTGCAGCAGGGGCGCGATTTTAGTTTCATCGCTCAAGAGCGCGGCATGTTTTCGTTTTTGGGTTTGAGTGTGGAGCAAGTTCATAAACTCAAAAGCGAATACAGCATTTATATGACCGACACCAGCCGCATTAGTGTGGCGGGTCTGAGCAACGAAAAAATGGATTATGTGGCGCGGGCGATAGTGTCGGTGTTGTAGCAAAACGACTGAAAATCAGTGATATGAAAGGCTTGGAGGATTTCCTTCAAGCCTTTTTTGTTTAACGAAATTAAATATTCTCTTACTGACTGAGGGCGTTCTTTTCCGGGGTCTGCGGATGGTAGTGCACTGTGAGTGTCGCACGGGATCTCAATTCGTCCAAGTGCTGCAAAGCCTTTTCGTCTGTAGCGAAGTGAGGTACGCCGATTTTGTTTAGATCTGAGTGATACAACTTGCCGTTGACCATGAATTCATAGGTGGTTTCGACTACAAAATAGCGGCTTCCGTTCTTCTTTGAGCCGAGTACGACTTCAGCCGAGATTAATCGGGCCGGGGCGGTGGGCCAGCTTTGATAGTTAGAATCATCGGAGATTTTTTGCCAGATAATATTTGCGCAAAATAGAACGGCTACGACAGCTAACACCTTTTTTATAAGCTCAAACATGTTTGGTATCCAATCAACAATGCGGTTACAGAACGTCGTGCTATCTGCTGATAGCATGGGCAATTTACGTCAATCCTAACGTATTCCTAACGATAGTACTGCTAAGCTCTCGCCTATGAATCCGCTTACTTCCTCACAACAACTTCTGCGCTACAGCATCGGCCTGGTAATTTGGTTACTGGGCTGGTGCTTGTTGCTCTTCTTTGATGCTCATTTCGATCCCGTTAATCTCAGCCTGATTTTGGTGTTGACCTCTGCACTTGCAGCGCTTTGGCTGCCGCTGAGTGTGACCTTGCTGGCGAGTGTGGTGGGGTTGATGGCGTTTAACTGGAGCTTTGTCCCGCCGCGCGGCACCTTTGCGATAGACCTCCATCAGCACACAGTATTGCTGATTGCCATGATGCTGGTGAATATCATCATCGCGGGGTTGATGGTGTTTTTGCGTGAGCAGTCGCGCCGTGCGCAGGCTTATGCGCGAGCGGCAGAGGAGTTGCGTATCTGGGGCGATAAACTGCGTGATGCCACTGAACCTTGTGTGCTGCTGGAGGATTTGCATCAGGCATTGGATCGCTTAGCGATAGGCAATCCGCGTCACCCTGTGGCGCTGGTGACAATCGACAGTCAGCCAGCCGCCATCGATCTACCTACATCCTTGCAGCGCATAGGTAGTATTAATCCTGAACATGAAGAAGCACTTCGGCACTGCTTGCGCACTGGCCAAGCGTTGGGGCCAGGCACCGGACACTATCAGGAGCTGGATGCGCTCTATCTGCCAATGCGTGGCCGAAGTATGACCTCGGGCGCGGCGATGATTGCCGGTATCACCAGCCTCGACGCATTTCCGGCGCTCACTCATGCCCAGGCGCTGTGCGACCAAATGGGTGCGGCCTTGGAGCGGCATCATATCCAGCAGCAGGAACGGCAAGCGCGTGATCAGGCACAGGCGCAAACCCTGCGCAACACCTTGCTCGCCGCCATCTCCCATGATTACCGGACACCGCTCGCAACCATCATGGGAGCCGCGTCTTCGCTCGACCAGCAGGGCGAACGATTATCTGATAGTCAGCGTCAGCAATTGGCGCGCAGTATTCTGGACGAGGCCGACCGCCTGCGCCGCCTCACCAGCAATGTGTTGCAACTGGCGCGGCTGGATGCGATTGGCGGCAAGATTCAGGGTGATTGGGAATCGGCCGAAGAGATTATCGGTAGCGTGATGCACCGCATGCGCAGCCATGATCCGCAGCAACGCATAAGTGCAAAACTTGAATCGAATTTGCCGCTCCTCTGGGGTGACTCCCTGCTGCTATCACAGTTGCTGGAAAACCTGATCGATAACGCATTCAAATACAGTCCGCCAGAATCGCCGGTAAATGTGTCTGCCTATCTAGACAAAAGCGGGGGGGATAAAAACCAGCTGGTCCTGGCCGTGCGCGATGAGGGAAGCGGCATTGCTGCCGAGGATTGCGAGCAGATATTTGAAGCCTTCCAGCGCGGCGACCACCGCAAGCCCGGCGCTGCGGGTGGAACAGGTATTGGCTTGGCGCTCTGCCGCGCTATCGCCCGCGCCCACGGTGGTGAGCTGGAATTCCATGCCACTGTTACCGGTGCCAGCTTTGAATGTCATTTGCCGCTGCGCGCCCAACCTGTTAACCCGGAACCTGATTTATGAGTTTGCGTTTATTGCTGGTAGAGGATGACCGCGAATTGCGTGCGACTCTGCGCGAGGCATTGCTGGTTGAGGGTTACCAAGTGCTTACGGCGGCGAGTTTGGCCGAGGCGATTGCGATGTACGGCCAAACCCAATTGGAGGGTTCAGCAACGCAGGCATTTGATTTGATTCTGCTGGATTTAGGCCTCCCCGATGGCGAGGGTAGCGATTTGTTGGTAAAACTCAGGCGCAAACAATCGACGCCGGTGATTATCATTTCTGCCCGCGAAGCAGAGGGGCAGAAAATCCGCTTACTCGATGAAGGCGCTGATGATTATCTGGTCAAACCGTTCAGCATTGGAGAGTTGTTAGCGCGTATGCGGGTCGCGCTGCGTCATCGCGGTAATCAGGTGCGCGCGGCAGTTACTCGCTATGAGCAGGGCGAGCTAGTGGTTGATCTGGCCAATCATCGCGTTAGCCGCAAGGGCGATACAGTTCATCTAACGCCTACAGAATTTAATTTGCTGGCGCGGCTGGTGCGCAGCGCGGGGCAGGTGGTAACCCATCGCCAATTATTGGTAGATGTGTGGGGGCAGGAATATCTGGAGCACACCCATTATCTGCGGCTTTACATGGGGCAGCTTCGCGCCAAACTGGAAGATAACCCGGCTGAACCGCAATTGCTGTTGACCGAGCCGGGGGTGGGTTACCGTTTGATGGAAACCGAGAGCTGATTCGGTTTCGATAATACTTATGCGATCCTGACGCGCGATTGGGAACACTGGCAATGTCTTCATTGCATAGGTTTTTCCCATGACTGTTTCCTCTTCATTCCCCATCGAACCCGGCTCTTCATCTCCCTCAGCGCCCGCCCGCCAGAGTATGGCTGCGCTCACCTTGGCGGCCATCGGTGTTGTCTACGGCGATATAGGCACCAGCCCGCTGTACACCGTGAAAGAAATTTTTGCGCCGGCGACTGGCGTACCTTTGGATGCGACGCATATTGTCGGCGCAGTATCCACCATCTTTTGGGCGTTGATGCTGGTGGTCACGCTGAAATATGTGATCTTGATTTTGCGGGCAGACAATCGCGGTGAAGGTGGTTCACTCGCGCTGACGGCGCTTGCCGCCAAGACTGCCAGTTCAAACCCGCAGTTGCGCCGTATCATTCTGATGATCGGTTTGTTCGGCGCGACCTTGTTTTATGGCGATAGCATTATCACGCCAGCGATTTCTGTTCTGGGTGCAATGGAGGGATTGGAGGTGGCGACTCCGGCGTTAAAGCCATTAGTCGTCCCGATTACCTTGGCGATTCTGATCAGTCTGTTTCTGGTGCAGCGCTTTGGTACAGGTGCCATGGGTAAAGTGTTTGGCCCTATTGTCACTATTTGGTTTTTGATGTTGGCGGTATCCGGCATTGCGCACATTGTTGCTCAGCCTGCGATTCTTGCCGCGCTTAATCCGCTGGAGGCTTGGCAATTTTTGGCGGGGCGCGGTTGGTATGTGTTTGCGGCGATTGGTGCAATCGTGTTGGCACTGACCGGCGCTGAGGCGCTCTACGCTGACATGGGCCACTTCGGGCGCAAGCCGATTCAGATCGCATGGACCTATTTGGTATTGCCATCGCTCGCACTGAATTACATGGGGCAGGGCGCACTCTTGTTGGCTGATCCAACGGCCATCGCCAACCCATTTTACAAACTCTTTCCGCAAACCCTGATTTGGCCTGCACTGATTATCGCCACGCTGGCGGCGATTATCGCCTCCCAAGCGGTGATTTCTGGCGCCTATTCAATGACGCGTCAGGCAATCCAATTAGGATTCTTACCGCGCATGAGTGTGCAACACACCTCGGCACGGGAGTCCGGGCAAATCTACATGCCCGCCGTGAATTGGATGTTATTGGCGGGGGTGATTGCGGTAGTGCTGTTCTTTGGTAGCTCATCTGGATTGGCAGGTGCTTACGGTATTGCAGTGACCGT
>CAIOHY010000519.1 GCA_903858205.1 uncultured Cellvibrio sp. | reverse complement strand
GTTGCAGCCGATTTGCAATTGCGTGGCTACAAACTCTACGATGAGTTCCTTACAGAGAACAATAAAAAGAATTACACCTTGCTGGCGCTTGATGGCGTACAAAACCCGCAAAATCTGGGCATGATTATTCGATCGGCTTGCGCCGGTAATATCGATGGAATATTGCTGCCACAAAAAGGAAATGCGCAGATTGACCCGCTGGTAATTAAAGCTAGCGCAGGCACTGTATTCCGAGCGCCTTTATTACGCTGCAAAGACCTCCCCCAAGCGTTAAGTGACTTTAAGCAATCGGGCGCAATTATTTGCGCGCTATCGTCCCACGCATCCAAAGAGCTTAAAAAATTCACGCCCAATGCTCCCTGCATTTATGTATTGGGTAATGAATCTGAAGGTGTTTCAAATGAAGTTACGAGGCTTTGTAACGATCAGATCTGCATTCCAATGAATAACGGCGTTGAGTCACTAAACGTCGCCGTCACCGCAGCATTAATTGCTTTTAAATAATCGCTGTTAACCTTCACGCGGGTAAAATAAAAAGAGGGGCATTTTCGCCCCTCTTTTTTATTCGATTTATCTCGCCGAAAATTAGAGTTTGTACCCGTCCTCTTCGTGCAAGCTCAAATCCAAACCAACACTTTCCTCTTCCTGGGTTACGCGCAAACCTGAAGTAAAGACTCCGGTAACTTTAAGTAAGATATACGTCACCACAGCGGTATAAACAAAGGTGACAACAACCCCAAGTAACTGCACACCCAACTGCTGGCTCATGGAATTGATGCCACTAGCAAAACCTTGCCCACTAAATGCGCCCAGCTCAGTAGATGCAAAAATCCCGGCTAGAATTGTACCCAGAACTCCACCAACACCGTGCACAGGGAATACATCGAGCGAATCGTCGATTTTCCACACGCGTTTTATCAACTGCGTCATGAAGAAGCATACGACACCTGCGGCCAAACCAATTACTAACGCACCACCTGGGCCAACGTATCCAGAAGCAGGTGTAATAGTGCCTAGACCAGCTACCATACCGGTAACGATACCCAATACACTTGGCTTTCTGAAACGTATCCACTCAATAGTCATCCATGCCAATGCGCCCGCCGCTGCTGAGATATGAGTCACCAGCATTGCCATAGCCGCATTACCGTTGGCAGCCAGCGCACTACCAGCATTAAAACCGAACCAGCCCACCCAGAGCATACCCGCTCCGGTAACTGTCATCGTCATGTTGTGAGGAGGCATTGCCGTTGTCGGAAAACCGTTGCGCTTACCTATCACTACAGCGGCGACAAGTGCTGCAACACCCGCCGTGATATGCACGACAGTACCGCCAGCGAAATCCAGCAACCCCATCGCGAATAACCAGCCTGACCCGGCCCACACCCAGTGACATACCGGAATGTAGACAGCAAATAACCAGAGTGCAGAAAAAATGAGCATTGATGAGAATTTCATGCGCTCCGCAAAAGCACCGACAATCAGCGCCGGAGTGATAATCGCGAAGGTCATTTGATACATTGCGTGAAGGCTGAGTGGAATATCGCCTACCAGCGCGTCCTCGGTGATATTGGCCATGAAGAACATACTTAAGTCGCCAATCCACGCATTACCAGTTCCAAATGCCAAACTGTATCCAGCGATTAACCACAAAATCGACACCAAACACGCTATCGCAAAACACTGCATGAGTACCGACAGGATGTTCTTTACGCGAACCAGTCCACCATAGAACAAGGCCAACCCCGGCAGGGTCATAAAAAGAACCAAGGCAGTTGAGGTCAAAATCCAGGCTGTATTAGCGCCATTGATTGTTGCCTCTTGAGCAAGTGTGTCTTGACCGTAAACAGTCAATAGCGTCCCCAATAACGCAAAGAGTTTGAAATTTAGCTTCTTCATAGTGACCCCATGATGTTACTTTTTAGTTGGTAGGTTAGTTAGTAGGATGTTGTCCAATTGCATCTAGATTCTAGTGGTGCACTTTGCTCTGTTTTGATACAGAGCCGGGCGATGATCATTTAAAGTGTAGGAAATTCTGCGCCTCCAACTAAACAACCGCACCAGATAAAGGCAATAAATATTCATTTCTTAGGCGATAATTAAAATGATCTTTGAATTAGCAAATTTCAAACCATAATTATTTTTATTATATTTTTCAAATATATATATCCTTAAGCACCAATGTATAACACCAAAATCGCACCACGAAGAAACATATGAATATTTTTAAATCTATTTTGGTGCACGCAAAATAGTGCCTGCGCACTTAACTATTACCTGAGATACAATTCCCGCCTTCTAACTACCCAACAAAGGATCATACATTGACCAGTTGGCTCACTCTCTTCGCATTACCATTAGTTATTTCGCTTGTTCTGTCGCGATTGCTTATCCATCATTTCGGGCGGCGCCTGCTAGACACACCGAACACTCGCAGCTCTCACCAAATTCCCACTCCACGCGGTGGCGGTATAGCTATGGCTGCGGGATGCATAATCACGGCACTGATTGCGCTCGCTCTTGGACACATTAGCCCCAACATCATTTATTGGCTGATTATCCCATCTGGCTTAATGGCTATTCTTGGAATCTGTGATGATTTGTTCAATCTAAACATCGCCATACGTCTGGCCATACAGTTTTTACTTGCCGGTGCTGGCATCTATTTGATTGGGTTTCAAAACGAGTGGTCAGTGTTCACACAACTGATTGTTACAGGGGTTATGGTTTTGTTTGTTGTATGGATGACAAACTTATACAACTTTATGGATGGAATTAATGGCTTGGCTGCACTTGAGGCAATCAGCGTTTGCGCGAGCATGGCACTAATCTATTGGATGCAAGCGACCAACACGGAAATTGTTTACTTGCTAATAATTATCTCAGCGAGCGTCTGTGGATTTTTATATTGGAACTTCCCCAAAGCAAAACTTTTTATGGGTGATGCGGGCAGCCTCTTTCTTGGGTTTAGCCTCGGGTTGCTCGCCATTGAAAGTTCAAGCGAAGATTTTCGCATTCTTTCAGCTTGGCTAATCATGCTCGGAGTGTTTATTATAGATGCAAGCTACACACTTTTTTACCGGCTCGTAACGCGACAAGCGATTCATCAGGCTCATCGAACTCACGCTTATCAAAAATTTGCTGTCAAATCGAAATCGCATACTTTTACGACGCTCGCCATTGTCGCCATCAACTTGTTGTGGCTTCTACCTATAGCGATTGCAGTTACGACAACCCACTTACATGTTTCCGCTGCGCTCCTGATTGCGTATACACCACTAGTGCTGATTACTCATCAATTTCGCGCAGGTCGGATTGATGAGTCAATTAACTAGCAAATTTTTATTTTCTTCAGGCAATTCTGGCGCATCAATTAAATAACCTGTCGGAACCTCGAAAAGCAGCGACTTTATCAGATCCCTGTTATTCGATTCGCACGCGAAAGCCAATCGCTTCAAGAACAATTCCATCTCATTCCAAGGAATAAACTGTTCCATCGCACGAAAAATTCGACTGTGCTCTGTGGGCGCTACATTGTCACCAATAAGAAGTTCTTCAAATAATTTTTCCCCTGGCCGCAGCCCGGTGTAACTAATCGCAATATCACCATCACGGTTATGCTCATCGCGAACTGTGAGACCTGAAAGGCTTATCATACGCTTCGCCAAATCCACAATTCTTATTGGCTCCCCCATATCCAATACAAAAACATCACCACCATGCCCCATGGCACCAGCCTGAATAACCAGCTGAGCCGCTTCACGGATTGTCATGAAATAACGAATGATATCCGGGTGAGTTACCGTGACTGGCCCACCTTCTTTAATTTGCTTGCGAAAGAGCGGCACAACAGAACCAGATGACCCCAAAACATTACCAAATCGAACCATTACAAACCGTGTCGACGATTTTCTTTGCGCAAGACTCTGTAGGATCAACTCAGCCAATCGTTTCGATGCGCCCATAAGATTGGTGGGGCGAACCGCCTTATCCGTCGAGATAAGTACGAACAACTCCGCTCCGGCATTTATCGCTGCCTCAGCACAAAACTGCGTCCCGAACACATTGTTCTTCATTCCCTCGACGCAATTACTCTCCACCAATGGAACATGTTTATACGCCGCGGCGTGGTACACAGTTTGAACCCTATGCTCTGCCATCAGGGAGTCAAGTAAACAGGAGTTTTGGACTGACCCAAGCAATGCAACAAGATTGACTTGATCTACATTTTTTCCCGATAGCTCACGCTCGATGCTATAAAGACTGAATTCGTTGTGATCAAGCAGAATTAGTTTTTGAGGCTTCAACTCAATAATTTGTCGACAAAGCTCGCCACCAATCGACCCCCCTGCCCCGGTCACCAAAACCACCTTCGACAGAACTGAGGCCTCCATTAACTGCTGCATTGGCTGGACGCTATCGCGTCCGAGCAAGTCATCGATATCAACATCACGCACATGTTCAATTTTCGCCTTGCCCGACAGGATGTCGGAAAACTCAGGAATCGTTTGAACATTGATATGATACCTTTCCAGTTTTTTAATAATATCAAGCCTGGCGCTATGCGATGTTCGCCCTAGTGCCAGCAGCAACTTGCTCGCCCCGGTTGATGAAATTAGTTTTGGAATCGATTTTGGCGAATATATTTTTATATTGGAAAGCAGGGTGCCGTGTAAAAATTTATTGTCATCGACGAAGGCTGCAACGCGATAGCCAGTATCTTGCAACGCCTGAAGTAGTTGATGGCCAGTCCTGCCCGCCCCGTAAACAATAACAGGAATAGATTCTTTTGAAGGCAACGCCCCAAGCATTAAAATAATATGACGCACCAGCAGTCGCGGTCCGCCAATCAACAAAATCATCAGTGCAATATAAATAAAGGGAACGGAGCGTGGTATTTTTGAATACGTCATAAAGCCGGAAATAGCCAGTGTGGCACCCGACAAAAACACACATGCTGCAATAGTTACGATTGCGGGCTGAGTCATGTACCTGAGAATCGCTCGATACATACCCATGCGGATAAAAATAAACAAACTCGAGCTTATCGTTATCAGCAGCGCAGCTAATTCTTTCAGTGTAATAACTATCTCAAAGGTGCCCAATCTCAGACAAATAGAGAGGTAAACGCCGAGAGTAATGGCAAGGGCATCATAGGATAGTGAGATTAACCGCTTAGCTGGCCTTGACGCTTCAAACAAT
>CAIOHY010000518.1 GCA_903858205.1 uncultured Cellvibrio sp. | reverse complement strand
TGCTTCAATATTTCTTAAAAACACGTCGACTCCTTCAGGTCTAGGCTGTGTCGCAGGATTCTGTCTAAAGGCAAATCCATCCGTAAAATCTCCACTCAGTTTTAAATTTATATTTTCAATCACTACTGAATTCCTTGGCGAATCAATAATGAAGGCCGCTGACATATCGGGTTTGTAGTCATTTAACTTATTCTTACAGGTTTCCAAATTATGATCACATTTTGCAGGCATGCCTTTACTGAGCGGCTTAACAATAAAACCATTTCCTTCACCTCTTATTACCACATTTCGACCACCAAATATCTGAATCGGCTCTTTCAGAAGAAGTGGCATTTTTACGATCACCTCTACATCACGGTTGAAAGGGAAGTAATACTCACTTACATCAAATTCTGGACGAGGGGCTGAACCTAACGGCGCCTCAATTTGCCTTCCATGCATCATCTTAATTTTCTCAGTTGTTTTTGGATAATTTATGCGCCACGCCGGATAGGGTCCTCCGTCTTTATCAATGACGACTTGTATTGGATTAGACAGCGTCGGCGATCGATAATGAAACCCGTCACTTAAGTTCGTTGATGCCAAATTTACAGAATCATCCACAACATCATCGTTTCTCGATCTGGATTCACCCAGTCGGCTGACTGGATTTGATGTTTCATCGCTTTGTGCGCAAGAAACTGTAAGGAATCCTGGAACTACACACCAGATCAACGATTTGATTGAAAATGTACGAGAAATTAACATAACGCGCCCTCCCATGAAGAGGTATCGGCTTGGCTGTCAGAATGCTTTAGCAATATTAAAAATAGCTTTGCTTTTCCTAGTAAATAAAGAGCCTTAGATTCACGAGTTGGATATCGAAACTACCAAAACCCCCATTCCACCCAAATCTTAAATTTCCAGTATCTTCGGTGATAAGGGCTGGCCTTGGATCATTTACGAAATTGTTTGCTGAGCGTTATGCGTCCCAAAATATTCGCATGAATAGTGTTCTTCCAGGCCTGATCGACTCGTTCCCTGTGAATCAAGAGTTATTGGACAAAATTCCGATGCAGCGCTATGGCACTGTTGATGAAGTCGCAAGATTGGTCGGATTTTTGGCGTCGGATGAAAGTTCCTATATTACTGGCCAGAGTGTGGTCATCGACGGTGGTATGACTAAGAGTGTCTAAATAAATATTATGATGTGGCCTTCTTTGTGAAAGATCGGCAGTTAACAGATAAAATTCGAGAGGTTGACTGATCGGCAATTGGTTGTGCGTCAGTTTTAACAGCAGCCTACATTTTTTTAAGCAATGCCAATAGGTCCTTGAAAGGGACGATGCTAATATCGCCCATCTGATAGGCTCTATCGGCCTGGCACACGCAGTATTTGGGCACTCGCGGATAGTCTTGAGCAAATCGCTTTAGTCCACTCAGACTTGTATCACTCGGGCTGCTAGATGATTTTATTTCGATCGCGGCCAGGGGCTGTCCGGCTCCGCGCGACACAATGACAGATCGGAAGAGCGTCGTGTAGGG
>CAIOHY010000517.1 GCA_903858205.1 uncultured Cellvibrio sp. | reverse complement strand
GCGGTGGTGAGCGCGACAATTTGATCCGTACCAAAACCAGCGCCTGTACTTGCAGCAAGCTGGTCGGTCGTAAGCGCCACGAATTGGCTAGTCGACAGGGCGGCTACTTGCGCAGTTGTCAAACCAGAAATATCTGTACCGAAACCATTGACCAACTGTGACGTGGTCATGGCAAAAATCGCTTGGGTACTAAAACCGGCTAATTGCGAACTCGTGAGAACTTGAATATCAGCTGTCGGTAATACCTGCGCATCTTGGGATTCGAAGGCTGATATTTGCCTAGTAGTTAATAATACCGCTTGGTTGGTTGCTAAAAAAGATACTTGAGCTGTCGTTAAAGCAACAATCTGCGACGTCCCAAAACCTAAAATATCCGTTCCTATGCCGGATACCACTTGAGCCGTCGTCAATGCCGAAATGGCACTGCTGGAGAACGAGCCAACCTGGGTGCTTGTCAGCGTATCCAACACGGCGGTTGTCAGCACTGCCGCATCGGCCGAATCGATGGCAGCTATTTGAGCCGTGCCTAAGCTGTTCGCTTGCAAAGTGCTCAAGCCAGCAACCTGCAAGGTTGTCAGCAAATTAACTTGAGTCGTTCCGAGGGCGGAAATATCCGAACCAATACCGATCGAAATCTGGGCAGAACTTAGGCTCTGCAGATCATCAGTGGAAATTCCGGCCACCTGAGCGGTGGTCAAGGCGACTAGTTGATCCGTGGCCAACAGACCCCACTGGGTCGTGGTCAGTCCATCCAGCTGAGCCGTCGTCAAATAGGTCATCTCGACAGTCGTGATCGCAGATAATTGCGAAGTCGACAACGCCGGGAAATAAGACGTCGACAATGCTGCTACTTGTGCACTGTCATAACTGGCCGGGAATACTGCCATTTAAATTCCAATAATTGATTTAAACAAAATTTTTAAATTTACCTAGTCAACGCAATCTAACGATTCAGCAAAAGCCAAACCCCCTTGCTTATGTAACTGCAAACCAATTTTTGATAATGCGTCGGAAAACTGTCATGCTTTAAAACCTTTGCAAATACCGTACCTGGCTGAAGATTTCGACATAAATGTGAAGATTTATGGCTTCACAGTAAAAGCTAGTTCAATAATTAGAATGAGGACCAGATTGCAAGGTTACCTACGCAATCGTAATAAAGCACATTAACTTTCTAAATTCTGATGTAAAGAACGCAAAAGAAAATTTACAAAATCACCAGAATGAAAAACTTTAGCAATTACAACTGCAAACTGTGCAAATAAAAGCAAAAGATGCAAAAAAGCCTAAAGTTTTTCAAACTCGTGTTTTTTCGATTTATGCTCTGTTCAACTTCAAAGGCGAAACCCTCGCTGAAGAAATTCTCGGAGTAGACTAATGGTCAATACAGATTTCTCGAATTCGTATACCGCGGCCTCAGCGCTTAACAAAGCGAACATTGACGCTGGCAAAGCGCAACAGCGCATCAGTACTTCGCAACAAATTAATTCTGCCCAAGATGATCCTGCGGGTTACGCTCGTGCTGTCAAGCTGAAGTCGTACATTGGCTCGTACAGCAAGGCGATTGACAACATTAACCAAGGCGTTTCCTTGGTCCAGTCGGTCGATAGTTCGTTAAGTCAGGTATCAGAGATACTGACAAAAATGCGCGAGCTCGCTGTCACAGCAGCCGGCGAAAACAATGCCACCACCCGAGCTACGTACCAAACGACTTTCTCGAGTTATTTAACCGACCTCACCAATATCGTGGGTCGCACAAAATTTAACGGCTCTTCTGTGATGGACGGGACGACCACATCGGTCGATGTCCAAACAGGTATTGATGCCACCCAAACTAAAACAATGACCTTCTCAGATATGAGTTCGACTGGGTTGGGGATCGCGGCCGTTGATTTGAGCACATCAACATCGACAGCATCAACCGGCATTACTACCCTTGATACAGCTATCACTACCGCGACCAGTTACATGACAACCATTGGCGCGTATGAAGATTCATTAAGCTTCAGTAGTGATCTGAATAATCAAAAACAGTACGACGGCATCATGAGTGCCGATCTGGCTAAAGAAGCCACCAACTTGGCAGCGGCACAAATTCGTCAATCATCTGCAGCGGCCATGGTCGCCCAGGGTAATCTGATGAATCGTGAGTTAGTTGGATATCTTCTGAGACCCTATACCGGCTAATAACAACCGGGGGAACGCACGCCCCCTAAGAGAACAGCGTTTACTACAAACGTCATATTCGCTAAAACAGCCCCACTACCTAAATCAGGTACTGGGGCTGATTTTTTTAGGCTTGCTTTGCGTACAGTCGAACACCCCTTCCCCTCAAGTCACTTAGTTTTTTGAATCTCCATTGGTTGGTAATTCAGAATTGCGCCATGCCAAGTCACTTCGTTTGAATTTAGTTCGGTGACTCGTCTTAAATGATTGATGGAACACAAATTCGTAGACTTCTTTGGGCATGAGCATAGGCCCTAGCG
>CAIOHY010000516.1 GCA_903858205.1 uncultured Cellvibrio sp. | reverse complement strand
ATGGCGGGAAGGGGTTGTGCTGTGTTCATATTCATCGGCTCCGAGTTTTGTACTCCTTGTCTAGACTATGTTCAAAAATGAACATAGTCAAACTTATAATTCTTAAATGAACGAATTTTTAAAACCGATGAGAGCTGGCTGTTCAAGAGCGGGGATAAGTTGCACAACTAGTTTGCTGAATCAGTGCGCGAGCCCTATGCTTGCCCCATTGCTGATCGAAAATATTACCATGTCGAAACTCTCCCCCCATTATGTCTTCCCGGCACTCGCCTTCTGGTTGCTCAGCAGCTGGGCGGGCGCGCATGGGCATTTTTGTTTTGATGGGCAGGAGCCGCCGATTTCCGTGCACATGCATTTGGATGGCCACGAGGTGAATGGCCATCACCCGGATGAAGTGCATCAGGATGCCGATATCGAATTGACCCAATCGGCTCTGGCAAAACTGAGCAAAATTGATTTGGGATTGGTATTGCTGGCTGCGTTAGCGCTGGCGTTATTGATTCTGCCTACACCTGTTTTTACCAGCGCTTATCGCGCGTTTTATCCCCGCGTTTTCCTCTATTGGCGACCTTTACTGCGCGCGCCACCGCTTTCTGTCTGAGTGTTTGATCGTATTGGGCGCATCTGACTGCGCCTTGATAAAACCTCTGTGCCCAAAGGGTACATTTGACAGGATCTACCATGAACAAATTTTCATTTGCGCTGCCTTTGTTGGTCAGCGCTTTAGCATGCCCTGCATTGGCGGACGGCATTAGCCTGCAAGATGCACTCAGCGCCAGCTTGCAACACAACCCGCAATTGGCGGGCTACCAATTCCGCCGCGCCGCTCTGGCCGGTGAACAGACTACCGCAGCATTGCGACCGGAAATGCGCCTGCATTCTGAATTGGAAAATGTTGCCGGTTCAGGCGACTTTTCCGGAGTCGATGGCGCTGAACTGACGCTCTCCTTTGCATCATTCATTGAGCTGGGCGACCAGCGCGATGCACGCCTCGGTGTCGTCACTGCACGCCAACAGCAATTGGCGACTGAGCAGCGGGTGGCGGTATTGGATCTGGTCGCTGCGGTGAATTACCGTTTTATCGCCCTGATTGCGGCGCAGGAGCAAGTGCAAGTACAAGAGCAGGCGCAGCAACTTGCGCAGTCCTTAGTGACCAGCTTGAGTAAACGTGTTCAAGCCGGCCGCGCACCACAGGAAGAACTTTTGCGCGCCCGCGCTGCGCAGGCCAAGGCCGTACTGGAGGTCAGTAGAGCCCGCCAGCAAGTACAGGCCGAGGCACTAAAACTCAGCGCTTATTGGGCGGATAGCACGCCGGATTTCACCCACGCCCAAGGTGATTTGTTTGCACTTACTAACCCTGCACCCCTTGCTGATTGGAAAACTCGCATCGCTCAGAACCCAGATTTGCTCTTGCTCGCCGGGGAATCCCGCCTGCGCTCCGCCGAATTGCGTAAAGCGGAAGCCGAGGGCCAAATGACCTTGGGCTGGAGTGCCGGAGTGCGCCAATTGCAGGCGACCGACGATACTGCACTGGTCGCTGGCATCAGTATTCCACTCGCCAGTGGCAGTCGTGCTAGTGGGGCGATTAGCAAAGCACGGGCTGAGCAAGATGCCGCCACAATCGCAGCTGATAGCGCCAAAATCCAACTTGAAGCACGCCTGAATCAAACCTACGGCGCCCATACACAAGCGCTTGCTGAGCTGCACAGCCTGCGCGATCAAATCCTACCTCTACTGCAAGACGCCAATCGCGCCACCGCTGCCGCATTCGACCAAGGTCGCTACAGCTCGCTCGAACTGGCTCTCGCCCAGCGCGAATTGTTGGAAGCACGCGGCGCCTTGATCGACGCCGCCCTGCGCGCCCATGAAACCCGCATTGAACTGGAGCGTCTGACCGCGTCCGCTCCTGTGCAATCAACCCAATCAGGGGAGACAGCCCAATGAATTCTTTTATCAAAACCTTGTTATTAGTCGCGAGCCTCAGCTTGTCTGCAAACCTGTTGGCAGCGGGCGATCATGACCACGGCCAGGATGAACACGACGAACACCACGAAGAAGAACCGCAAAAAGGTGCCCATAACGGACGCTTGCTGGAAGACGGCGACTTTGTGGTCGAGCTGGCGATTTTTGAAAAAGACGTACCGCCCGAATACCGCGCCTGGGCGAGCGTGGATGGCAAATCCCTGAAGCCCAGCGATTGGAAATTGGAAGTGCAACTCTCCCGCTTGGGTGGTGAAGTGAATAACTTTGGGTTCAAGCCCGAGCAGGATTTTTTGCGCGGCCAGGGTGTAGTGGAAGAACCTCACTCCTTTGATGTGAAAGTGACGGCGACTTACCAAAACAAACAGCACCAGTGGACTTATCCCTCCTACGAAGGGCGCGTCACTATGGCCGAAGAAGTCGCCGCAGCCTCCGGTTTAGCCACGGCAATTGCGGGAGAGGGCGTGTTGCAGGAGCGCGTCAAACTTTACGGCACCATAGTCGCCGACCCATTGCGCGTTAGTCACATTCAAGCACGCTACCCCGGTTTGATCCGCACGGTAAAACCAACCATCGGCACCCGTGTAAAAGCGGGCGATGTATTGGCGACCGTCGAATCCAACGAGAGCTTGCGCGAATATCCGCTGCTGGCACCGATTGACGGTGTGGTAGTCGAGCGCCATTCCAATCCCGGTGAATTTACGGCGGATCGCGTGCTGTTTACTTTGCTGGATGAGCGCGTATTAGAACTGCATTTACAGGCATTTCCCACCGATGCAAGCAAAATCAAGACCGGTCAAACCATCGCTTTCTACGCCAATGGCCAGCAAGGTAAAACCAAAACGGAGTACATAACGCCGCGTCACGGCGAAACTCCCACGCTGGAAGTCCATGCGCCGGTCGATAACAGCAACAGCCTTTGGGTGCCAAACCAAGCCGTTGAAGGCTGGGTTGATATCGCCCAAACACCGGTGCCACTGATGGTCGATAACCGCGCGCTGCAATCCTTTCGCGATTGGCAGGTAGTGTTTATCCAAATAGGCAACACCTATGAAATTCGCCCACTCGAATTGGGGCGCACCGATGGCCGATTCACCGAAGTGCTCGGCGGCTTAAATGCTGGCGATAGCTATGTAGTGGAAAATTCCTTTTTGCTCAAGGCTGATCTGGAGAAATCCGGCGCCTCACACGATCACTAAGGGGCAGCATCATGATTGAATCCATTTTACGCGCAGCGATTGAACGCCGCTGGTTGGTGCTGTGTGCTGTACTCGCACTGATTATTCTCGGCTTATGGAATTATCAACGGCTGCCGATTGATGCGGTGCCCGACATCACCAACGTGCAGGTGCAAATCAATACCGAAGCGCCCGGTTATTCGCCGTTAGAAACCGAACAGCGCATCACTTATCCGGTAGAAACCGCACTCGCCGGTTTGCCAAAGCTCGCGTATACGCGCTCGATTTCGCGCTACGGTTTATCGCAAGTCACCGTGGTATTTAATGAAGGCACGGATATTTATTTTGCGCGCAATTTAATTAACGAACGCCTCGGCCAAATTAAAAGTGCATTGCCCGACGGGATAGAACCGGTGATGGGCCCCATCGCTACCGGTCTCGGCGAAATTTTTATGTATACCGTCGAAGCAGAAGATCCAAATAAATTCGATGCAATGGCACTGCGCGAATTACAGGATTGGGTAATCCGCCCGCAATTAATGCAAGTCAAAGGCGTAGTAGAAATTAACGCGATTGGCGGTTTCACGCGGCAATATCACATCACCCCCGAGCCGATTAAATTATTGCAATGGGGAATTACTTTCGATGATGTGATAAACGCCTTACAAAATAATAACGATAATCGCGGTGCCGGTTATCTGGAGCGCAGCGGCCAACAATTATTGGTGCGTACACCGGGGCAATTAACCAGCATTGCGGATATCGAAAATTTAATTGTGAGCAACCCCAAAGGCGTCGCCGTGCGCATTGGTGATCTCGCGCAGGTGGCGATTGGCAAAGAATTGCGCACCGGTGCAGCAACACAAAATGGCCGCGAAACAGTGCTTGGCACTGCACTGATGTTAAAAGGTGAAAACTCACGCACTGTTGCACGTGCGCTGGCGATTAAATTGGAAGAGATTAATCGCTCATTGCCGGAAGGTATTCGTGCAGTCGCGGTTTATGACCGCACGCAACTGGTCGATAAAACCATCAGCACCGTACAAAAAAATCTGCTTGAAGGCGCGCTCTTAGTAATCGCCGTTTTATTTTTATTGCTCGGCAATATGCGCGCTGCATTAATTACCGCAGCGGTAATTCCAATCACCATGTTGATGACGATTACCGGTATGGTGGAAGCCGGTGTGTCAGCTAACTTGATGAGCTTGGGCGCATTGGATTTTGGTTTAATTGTGGACGGCGCGGTCATTATTGTGGAGAACTGTATTCGACGTTTAGGTGAAGCACAAATAGGAAGTCCGCTCGCCTTAAAAGAACGTTTGCAACTCGCCTATGAAGCCACTAGTGAAGTCATTCGCCCAAGTTTATTTGGCGTGGGAATAATTACGCTGGTGTACTTACCAATTTTTACCCTCACCGGTGTGGAAGGAAAAATGTTTCACCCAATGGCCATCACCGTGGTGATTGCTTTAACGGCGGCATTAATTCTTTCTCTCACCTTTGTACCCGCTGCAATCGCGTTAATCATGAACGGAAAAATCGCCGATCACGAGAACCGTTTTATGCACGCGGCAAAAAAACTTTATCGGCCATTATTAGTGGGCGCATTGAAACAACGCAGCCTGATCTTGGGCGGCTCTGTTGTACTGGTGATATTCAGCATTTGGCTCTCCACGCGTTTGGGTTCGGAATTTATTCCGCAATTGGATGAGGGCGATATCGCGCTCCACGCACTGCGCATTCCGGGCACAGGTTTGGATCAAGCAGTAGCGATGCAAAGTTTGCTGGAAGCGCGCATCAAACAATTTCCGGAAGTCGATAAAGCGTTTGCCAAAATCGGCACTGCGGATATCGCCACTGACCCAATGCCGCCTTCGGTTGCCGATAACTATGTGATCTTTAAACCACGCAGTGAATGGCCCAACCCCAAACGCGAAAAAGCCGATTTGGTAGCCGCCATAGAAACAGCGGTGCGTGAATTGCCCGGCAATAATTACGAATTCACCCAACCAATCCAAATGCGTTTTAACGAACTTATCTCCGGCGTGCGTTCGGATTTAGGCATTAAAGTCATTGGTGATGATTTGGAGCAACTGCAAATATCCGCAGCAGAAATTTTGGAAGTGCTGGAAAAAATTCCCGGCGCCGCTGATGCCCGCATGGAGCAAGTCACCGGCTTGCCAGTATTAACCGTCATACCCAAACGCGACCAACTCGCTGCCTATGGTTTAACAGTTAATGATTTGCAAGATTTAGTCGCCACCGCCATTGCCGGTGAAAGCGCAGGCTTAATTTACCAAGGCGATCGCCGTTTTGAATTAGTTGTGCGCTTGCCCGAGAAATTACGCAATGATTTATCCGTATTGGAACGCTTACCTGTACCGATAAAAACCGAACCGGGCTCAAATTCCCTTAACTTCGTACCGCTAAATGAAGTCGCCAGCATTGAACTTGCACCCGCACCTAACCAAGTTAGCCGCGAAAATGGAAAACGGTTAATCATAGTCACGGCCAATGTGCGCGGCCGCGATTTGGGTTCGTTTGTGAGTGAAGTGCAAACGCGCATCGCAAGCGACGTAAAATTACCGGCGGGTTATTGGGTGGATTACGGCGGTACTTTCGAGCAACTTGAATCCGCGAGCAAACGTTTAGCGATTGTCGTACCACTCACGTTATTAATGGTGATCGCATTATTAGTCATGGCTTTTGGTTCAATCAAAGACGCACTCATTATTTTCACCGGCGTCCCACTCGCACTCACCGGTGGCGTACTCGCACTGTGGTTGCGCGACATGCCCATGTCCATGTCCGCCGGTGTCGGCTTTATCGCACTTTCCGGAATAGCGGTCTTAAATGGTTTAGTAATGCTCGCGTTTATACGGCAGCTCTATCTGGAGCATGGCGATTTAATGGATGCCATAATTCAAGGTGCGTTAACGCGTTTGCGCCCGGTACTAATGACCGCACTCGTCGCCAGCTTGGGTTTTGTGCCAATGGCATTTAATGTAGGAATCGGAGCAGAAGTGCAACGACCGTTAGCAACGGTGGTGATTGGGGGAATTATTTCGTCGACGTTATTAACGTTGTTGGTATTACCGCTGTTGTATGGATTGGTATACGGCAGGAAAAAATAGTTGACCTTAAGCGGGGTGCGCAGACTTAGCCTGTGCACCCCAGGTTATTTAAATGACGGATAACAAACACCATGGATATTCTTGTATTACCCTTGCGTTGGTTTGGCGATGAATTTATTGGCCACCCGTGGATAGCAATCTTTCCTGCACTAATCTTTTTT
>CAIOHY010000515.1 GCA_903858205.1 uncultured Cellvibrio sp. | reverse complement strand
GTTAAGGCTTGATTGTCAAACTGAATGCCATTCCAACCAAATTGAATAAAGTTACGAATGTTTTGATGATCTTGAGCCTCGGGATGCTGTAATACGTCAACTCGATAATAGTCACCAAAACAGGCGAGTGTTTGCTGCTCGTTCAGATCGTGCAACTTGGCAAAGGAAAATAATTTACAAGAGCCGGAATTTTTTCCCGCTTCGTTTTTGATCGATCCATTCGTAAACGCAGTCGGAGTGAATTCGTAATGAGCCTCGATGACAGCAATTGTGTCGCTAAATTGGATGGTGTTTGGTGCTGAATTCAGTGTTGCAAGAAATGTATTAAGAGTCATGGTCCGATCACCGATAGATATATGTGCGAGTATTTTACCCAGACTGGGAACAAAGTAATAATTGTTCTTCCTTTGCTGGTTGTTCTATGACAATTGCGCTATGGTTGCACCATACCCATAGATTTGTAAGTGAATGTCATGGCGAAAAAACGTCCTATTTATATTCCGTTTGCTGGGCCTGCATTATTGGAAGCGCCTTTATTGAACAAGGGCAGTGCATTTACGCAGCGTGAGCGCCAACAGTTTAATCTTGAAGGATTGCTGCCCTACAACATCGAGACAATTGAAGAGCAGGAGGCGCGTGTTTATCAGCAACTTTGCTCATTTGAATCGCCCATTGATAAACACATCTATCTGCGCAATATCCAGGATACCAATGAGACAGCGTATTTTCGTTTGGTAACTGATCATCTCACAGAAATCATGCCGTTAATCTATACCCCTACGGTGGGATTGGCTTGCCAACAGTTTTCCAAAATTTATCGGCGCAAGCGTGGCTTGTTTATTTCTTATCCTGATCGCGACCGAATTGAGGATATGTTGCAAAACGCAACTAAGCAGAATGTCAAAGTGATCGTTGTTACCGATGGTGAGCGTATTCTCGGTCTTGGTGATCAAGGCATTGGCGGCATGGGTATTCCTATTGGTAAGCTTGCCCTTTATACGGCCTGCGGTGGAATTAGCCCGGCGTACACATTGCCTGTCACACTGGACGTGGGCACAAATAATCAAGCGCTATTGGATGACCCAATGTATATGGGTTGGCGTCACCCGCGTATTACGGGAGACGATTACTACCGGTTCGTCGATGAATTTATACAAGCCGTTAAAATGCGCTGGCCGAATGTATTGTTGCAATTTGAAGATTTTGCCCAAGATCATGCGACGCCGCTATTAAATCGCTACAGGGATCAACTCTGCTGTTTCAACGATGATATTCAGGGTACAGCCGCTGTTGCTGTCGGAACACTGATGGCGGCCTGTAAAGCTAAGGGCGAGTTGTTAAAAGATCAGCGAATCGTGTTTGCAGGTGCCGGTTCGGCCGGGTGTGGGATTGCTGACCAAATTATCAAACAAATGCGCGCAGAAGGAGCAAGTGACAGCGATGCGCGCAGCAAGATTTTTTTGATTAGCCGAGATGGATTGCTAAGACCTGGGATGCCGGGTTTATTTGATTTCCAAACCCCCTTTTGTACCCCTGATGAGGTGGTTGATAGCTGGACTCTAACGCGCAGCCATGGTGATGCTCCCATTAATTTATTGGATGTTGTGAGTAATGTTCGGCCTAGTGTCTTGATTGGTGTGTCGGGTCAAGCAGGTTTGTTTACCAAAGCTGTCGTTGAAACAATGCATGCAAATTGCGAACGGCCATTGATATTGCCCCTCTCTAACCCAACCTCGCAGGCAGAGGCGCAGCCTGTGGATATTTTGCGTTGGACCTCCGGTAAAGCCATGGTTGCTACCGGTAGCCCGTTTGGTCCCGTTGATATGGGCGAGCAGGTAGTGGAGATTGCCCAGTGTAATAACAGCTATATTTTTCCAGGGGTTGGTTTGGGGGTTATCACAGCTAAAGCGGCGCGTATCACCGATAACATGATGATGACGGCTAGCCGTGCCTTGGCCGACGCATCACCAGTAGTACAGACGGGCTCAGGCGCTTTGTTACCGCCTCTCGGCAGTATTCGAGAGGTGAGCAAGGTGATCGCTAAAGCGGTTATTCTTCAGGCGATAGCTGATCAGGTCGCGTTGCCAATTCCTCTCGATATCATCGATGAGAAAATTGAAAAGAACTTTTGGCAGCCGGAGTATAGGGAGTATCGGAGAACGTCGTTTTAGCTCGCGATATGTTTAGCCGTTCTCCAATTTGAATGGCATAAGCAATTACTCCTCCGTGGTCTTTATGCTAGGCTTCCTATGAGGGTGTAAGAAATCGCGACACCTGATCTTGTGGTTGTTGCTATGGGATTTTTAGTGGATCTGTCGGTAGAAGGGAGCGACACCTGGTCATGGTGACCATAAAATCATCGCGCGATAAAAATGATGACTTGTGCGCCATTCTTGCTATCGTGTATGCTGTACGTGATGCTGAGATGGCATCAGGTGAGGGATCGAGGCTAGTCAGGAGGTGATAATAGGCACATTTCGTATCTAGTTACCTATACTGAAAGGCGTTGCATCGAGGAACTTGCGGCAGAAGCAAAAAATTATCAATGTGATTGCTTGACCTTAACCCAAATATATAGCTTTTTAATCGACCTGAGTTGTTCGATAAAGGACTAAAACATGGATTTTCTTTCCGCACAGAAGTACCTTTTAACCAAGCATCAAGCCAAAGAGATGTTTCCCTCTGGCCCGGATATGGCGGTTTATAAGGTTTGTCATAAAATGTTTGCTACGCTGACTGCTGACGGCGGTGTTCCGCGCGTGAGCCTGAAGTGCGATCCTGATCTTGCGCTGCAGTTGCGTGAGCAGTATCCCGCAGTGCGTCCCGGTTTCCAGATGAATAAAAAGCACTGGAATACGATCATTTTGGATGGTTCTATCCCCAGTGATCAGATTCAGCGAATGATTGATCATTCTTACCAGCTGATTGTGGATAATTTGCCCACCGCAGAGCGGGATCAATTGCTCGCTTCCAAAAAGTAAATTCTGCTTGCAGCACCGGGTAATCAAGCTTGGTGCTTCTCTTCGTGCGAGTATCAGCCATGTCAAATGACGCAACTGGTTTAGACTCATCTTTGGATGTTGATGTAGTTTCAGGCGACTTTGCTGATTCAGACTCTAGCCCTACCTTAAATCCACTAATAGATACCGCAATCAGGCTCAAACTGATTCGTGATGCTGCTGGTTTTTCGCAGCGTGAACTTGCCAAGCGCGCTGGGGTTACAAACAGCAGTATATCGATGATTGAACAGGGTCAGGTTAGTCCTAGTATTCAATCCCTTTCACGTATTTTGGCTGCATTTCCGATAAGTCTCGCTGAGTTTTTTAGTTTCAAATTGCCCAATCCTTCTTTTGAATTCCCTGCGCTGGGGTTTGTTGGCGACCTGATTGATAACAACCGACAACAATTGGAGGCGCGCACAGACTGTCTTTTGTCTGGGGAGTCCACAGCTTTTCGTTCACTTGTAGTGGAGTCTTGCGGTGTAGTGCTTTCTGGTAGCCTTCAGTTGACATTGGTGGGCGCTAATCGCACCTTAAACCAAGGCGAGAGCTTTTATATCCCGGCCAATCAGCTCTTTCGGTTGATCAACCTCTCCGGGCGTGACGTAAGCTTCTTTTGTTGTTCGCTTTTCGTGCACAAGTGATAATTTCAGCATTTTTTCGTGCGTCATAGCTCGACAGTTTGCACTCCTATAAGGCAAGACGGCGCCGGCCTGCTACACTCAAATTCAGATTTCCCTCCTCATTCCTTACTAGAAAGAGAGATTTATTATGTTTCAAGGAAAAGCCCTAAAGGTTTCTCTGTTGCCTGATGGTATCGGTGAACTGACTTTTGATCTGCAAGGCGAATCGGTGAACAAATTTAGTTTGCTGGTCGTTTCCGAACTTGAACAAGTGCTCGATCTACTCGAAAAGTCGACTGATATTAAGGGGCTGCTGATTAAAAGCGCCAAAGATGTTTTTATCGTAGGCGCGGATATCATGGAATTCGGCGCAGTTTTCGCGTCTGGTCCAGAGCAAATCAGCAGTCATTTGGCGACTAATAATCGCAACTTTTGCCGCCTTGAGGATTTGCCATTTCCTACGGTGGTGGCCATAAACGGTTTTGCCTTAGGTGGCGGTTTAGAATTTTGTTTGTCGTGCGATTACCGTATTGCAAGTACAGCCGCCAAAGTCGGTTTGCCCGAGACCAAGCTTGGGATTATTCCAGGTTGGGGTGGCACGGTGCGTCTGCCTCGCGTCGCTGGTCTTGATACTGCGGTTGAATGGATCGCTGCGGGTAAAGAGAATGATGCTGAAGCGGCTTTGACTGCGCGAGTGGTTGATGCGGTTGTTGAGCCTGCAAAACTCCATGATGCTGCGCTGAATTGTTTGCAGCAATGTATCAGTGGTAAGTTCGATTATCAGGCGCGTCGCGAGCAAAAGAAATCGCCGCTCAAATTAAACTTTATTGAATCCATGATGGCTTTTGAAACTTCAAAAGCATTTGTGGGTGGTCAAGCGGGGCGCAATTATCCTGCGCCAGTTTCTGCGATTAAAGCCATGCAAAAAGCAGCGGACAAAGGGCGCGATGAAGCCTTGCAGGCCGAAGCTGAGAATTTCGCAAAAATGGCGCAAACCCCCGTCGCACAATCGCTGGTCGGTATTTTTATCAACGAGCAAATCCTCAGTAAAAAAGCCAAGACGTGGGAGAAAAAAGCCGATAAAAAAATCGCGCGTGCAGCGGTGTTGGGCGCGGGGATTATGGGTGGGGGGATTGCCTATCAATCGGCGTTAAAAGGTGTGCCAATCAAGCTAAAAGATATTGCCCAGCAGGGAATCGACCTAGGTCTTGCAGAAGCGAATAAGCTATTGAGCAAGCGAGTCGAACGAAAAAAACTGACTGCATCAGAAATGGGCAATGTGCTCAATCGCATCGAGCCAGCATTGACTTACGATGGTTTTGATAACGTTGATATTGTCGTCGAGGCGGTTGTCGAAAACCCCAAAGTGAAAAAAGCGGTTCTTGCCGAAGTCGAAGCTAAAGTGAGTAGCGATACGGTGCTCGCGTCAAATACATCCACCATATCGATTACCTTTCTCGCAGAGGGTTTGGCTCGCCCGGAAAATTTTTGTGGCATGCACTTTTTTAATCCCGTCCACATGATGCCATTGGTAGAAGTTATTCGCGGTGAAAAAACCTCTGATAATGCTATTGCTCGCACGGTTGCTTATGCAAATGCCATGGGTAAAAAGCCGATCGTGGTAAAAGACTGCCCGGGCTTTTTAGTCAATCGTGTTCTGTTCCCGTACTTGGCGGGTTTTGCAATGTTGCTGCGCGATGGTGTGGATTTCCATCGCATTGATAAATTGATGGAGACCTGGGGCTGGCCAATGGGACCGGCCTATTTGCTCGATGTGGTTGGTATAGACACCGCAGTTCATGCTGAAAAAGTCATGGCGAATGGTTTTCCTGACCGCATGCAGCGCGACTTTACCTCGTGCACTGATGCACTTTTTGCGGCGGGTCGTCTCGGTCAGAAAAATGAAAAAGGTTTTTATAATTACGCGCTGGATAAAAAAGGTAAGCCCGCGAAAGTGGCTGCTGCTGAAGTGCCTGAAATTCTCAAGCCAACTATTCAGGGTGCAATCGAGATTAGTGATGAAGACATTATCGCGCGCATGATGATTCCTATGGCGACAGAGTTAACCCGCTGTCTTGATGAAGGCATAGTGGAGACAGCCGCCGAGGCTGATATGGCGCTAGTGTATGGCACAGGTTTTCCTCCTTTCCGTGGTGGTGTTTTCCGCTGGATTGATTTTATCGGTGCACAAACATTCTGCGACATGGCTGCAAAATTTACTGCTCTGGGTGCACTTTACCAAGCGCCAGACAGCCTCAAAGCCAAAGCGGCTAATAACCAAAAATTTTACGGCTAAGGAGTCATTCTAATGAGCTTACAACCACGCGATGCCGTTATTGTTGATTACGCCCGTAGCGCTATGGGGCGTTCCAAAAATGGTTGTTTCCGACATGTGCGCGCTGATGACATTTCCGCCGCAATTATTAAAGGCTTGCTCGCGCGCAATCCAAAACTTGATCCCAGCACCATTGATGATTTGCTTTGGGGTTGCGTAATGCAGCGCGAAGAGCAAGCATTTAACGTTGCGCGCAATATTTTACTTTTAGCTGGTTTACCGCACACGATTCCTGCGCAAACCATCAATCGTCTCTGTGGTTCTTCTATGTCGGCTTTGCATACAGCGACTGTGAATATTCGTGCGGGACAAGGTGATGTGTATTTAATTGGCGGCGTAGAGCATATGGGGCATTTGCCGATGTACGAATCGGTCAGTATTAATCCCTTGTTGGGTCTTTCCGTTGCCAAGGCGGCAGGCAATATGGGCATGACGGCTGAATACCTTGCGCTCCTGCATGGGATCAATCGCCAGCAGATGGATGAGTTCGGCGCTCGCTCACATCAGCTTGCTGCAAAAGCGCGTGAGACGGGCAAATTCACCCGTGAGATTATTGCGGTTGATGGACATAACTCTGATGGTTTTTTAATGTCCGTTGATCAGGATGAAACTATCCGCCCCGAAACGACTGTGGACGCTCTTTCCAAGCTGCCGCCAGTCTTTGATCCGAAAAATGGTCAAGTTACGGCGGGCACATCCTCTCAGTTAAGTGATGGCGCGTCGGTAATGTTAGTGATGTCGGCTGAGCGTGCAAAATCCCTCGGATTAAAACCTATCGCTAAAGTAGTTTCCTTGGGCCTGGCTGGTGTTGATCCTTCGATCATGGGTTATGGTCCCGTTCCCTCAACCGAAAAAGCGTTGAAAGCAGCCAATCTAACCATCGACGATATAGACGCTGTCGAGCTTAACGAGGCATTTGCAGCCCAAGCATTACCTGTGTTGAAAGATCTAAAGCTACTCGAGGTGATGAACGATAAGGTCAATCTCCACGGCGGTGCTATTGCACTTGGACATCCTTTTGGCTGTTCAGGCACGCGCATTACGGGTTCGTTGTTGACGGTGATGCAAGATCGGGACTTAAATCTAGGTGTGTCGACCATGTGTATCGGGTTGGGGCAGGGGATTACGACGGTGCTGGAGCGCTTGAATTAAAGGTTAGGCAACATTTTGAAATCGACAAAGGGTCAACTTGTGTTGGCCCTTTGCTTTTTTGTTAGACAAAAGGCTATGTGAGTACCCCTGATGTCGAATATCGCTCGAATAGGTTTTGAGATGATTGGATGTTAGAATGCGCGCCCGTTTTGCGCAGAGGCTGCTGAGGTAGTTATGTCGTCTTTTTACGAAATTATTGAATTGATCAATGGTGATGTTGCTTTGGCGCGTGCTGACGATGAGAACAATGAACCTCTGGTTACTATCCGTTTTTCACAAGAGTCTCTGGCATTTTTAGGCGAAGAAAAATTTCTGGTAGCCAAAGCTATGATAGAGGCGGGTATGGAGGCGGCTGGCGATATTGCGGATCAACAGGCAGAAGCCATGTTAGATGATTTGGTGGAGGAGCTGAGTGATACTGAAAAACTGATGCTGCACTAGCTGACTAGCGTTAGACGCTACGGATAAAGTTGTACTTACTGCTTAACTGTTTGTCTACTCCACTTACATTCGTTCGATTTTTTCTCTATTCGTTTTTTTCTCTCTTCGACTTTTTCTCTGTTCAACTGTTGAGGTCTTGCCTCCCTGCATATCTCCAATAAATCAAAGTAATCTGGCCCGTCTTGACCCTTTCATCAATTCAATAACTTAATCTACTTAACGAACGCGTAACAGCAATCCCTGACACTCGCCGGTTTTAGCGGCCAATTCAAGTTGGGTAAGTTCCTTATCGGTCAATTTTCCTGGGCTCGATATCACCGTATGGCTGTTACCTGCAGACAGCGCCTCCCAAGTGATCCACAAGAGTGTTTGCGGATTTTGGCAGTGGATTACGCGGATATAGCGGGTATTAACACCGTAGGATTCCAGTAGCTCGCGGCTGATATTGTGAGGCGCTATCCAGGTTATCCAGCGGTCATTACAGGTGTTACTGAGATAGGCAATCATCGGCAATAACAGCGCAACTTGCTCGGGAGAATCACTCGTTAATACCAGTTCGGTGACTCCACTGGCAGGCTGCTGAATAGCGCGGGTGGTTGTGGGAATTACACGGGCAATATTAGTCACGACGAATTACTCCTACACTAAGGCCTTCAATACTGAACTCTTGGTCACGCATGTCTACCAGAATCACCTCGAACTCTGGATTTTCTGGCCATAGTTCGACTTGTGCTTTGTTTCCGGAGCGCTTGAAGCGTTTGACAGTAACTTCTTCCCCAATTCTTGCGATCACAATTTGACCGTTGCGCGCTTGATCAGTTTTATGCACTGCCAGTAAATCGCCGTCAAGAATACCGGCGTCTTTCATACTCATACCGTGCACACGCAAGAAAAAGTCAGCACTGGGTGAAAAAAAACTCTGGGGAATGTTGCAGTAGTCTTCGATGTGCTCTTGCGCAAGTATCGGGTTGCCTGCCGCGACACGGCCGATGATAGGGATGCCTGATTGCAACTCGGGTAGTTTTATCCCGCGCGATGCGCCTGGGATAATTTCTATTGCGCCTTTGCGAGCGAGAGCCTTGATATGTTCTTCCGCGGCATTGGCTGACTTAAAGCCCAGAATTCGAGCAATCTCTGCACGCGTTGGTGGGTAACCCGTTTCGTCTGCGTATTGGCGGATGAGCTGTAGTACCTGTTCCTGGCGTGGTGTTAAGTCAGACATGATGCACTCCTGAATCTGTTTATTTGTACAGTGGTTGTGATTATATACAGTAATTCAGGTTGTGCAATAGTTTTTCAATCTGCTGATTATTTCGCCCTTTCGCCGTAACGAATACTTTGTAATTGCCCGCGTGCAAAATACAGATGAGTCATAAATTTGCCTTTGCCTGGATTGTACGTCCAGATATCTATGTTCTCGCAGGTTGCGATGGCGATGTTGTTTTGCACGTTGTTATTGCCGTTTTGTATTCCTTGGGGCTGAGTGGCTGTTGCTACAGGTTGGCAGAAGTTATCGGTCACGACCGGATCGCCACATTTATCAAGCACTTCTGATTTGGTGTCGCCAACTTGTGCAAGCTTGGTTTTACAGCGTAAGGATTCAGCATAAGTTATCGAGGATAAAGTCGAGCAAATCGCAATTCCGACGAGGGCTCTTACATATTTCTTCATGATGTTCTCCGACTTGTGATCTCATTAACTCTAGTTGTCACAACTGAACGTAACGTGAATTAGCTTCCGAGTTTGCGCAATAATTTATCGAGCAGAGCGACAGTTAAGATGCGCTTCATAAAACCGACAAGATAGGTAGGGAAGGCGACGTAGTAGCGCGCCTGCGGCTTCCCGGTTAGCATCATTACCTCCTCAAATCCCCGTCGGATCGACTCCGAGCTGGCAAGCTCGAGCTGCACGCACTCCAGACCTTCCTGTTGCAAGCGCGCGACATCTGCCATCGAGCGACAGGATGCGATAGCGCGATAGCCTCGCTTCTTTAGCTCATGAGCAACATAGAAACCTATGCCATTTGATGCGCCGGTTATAAGAATGGTTTTTTGCATTATTGTCAGTTTCTGGTTAAAGGTTTCAGGAATTTTGCCGTTAGCTTAAGGGTCGGAGACTGCTCTTTCTGGTTCGATAATAGCAAAACAAAATTCAAATACTCTGTGGTGATTTATGAATTCCTATTCTGCTGTGCAAAATTATTCCAGTGTAAAAGTACATTCCAGTGTTGAAACCGCATCGCCTCATCGTTTGATTCAGATGTTGTTCGAGGGAGCATTGGAGCGCATTGCTCAGGCCAAAGGTGCCATGGCGCAAAATCAGATTGCGCGCAAGGGAGAATTGATTGGCAAAGCAGTCGCCATCGTCGGTGGCTTGCAAGGGAGCTTGAATGACAAAGAAGGTGGTGCTCTTGCAGCGAATCTGGATGGTTTGTACGACTACATTATTCGTCGGCTGAGCCAAGCCAATTTTGAAAACAATCCTGAATATCTTGATGAGTGTGGTCGTTTACTGGGCGAGATAAAAACCGCATGGGATGCGATTGGTAGTCAGGTATAACGAGGAGTTTGTGATGGCGATTCGGTTGATGTCTGCGCCTGACTACTCTGGTCAGGCTGGTATTTTGGCGATGCGCAACCTGCAGCAGGAGCTAACTAAAGCGTTACAGGCTGAGGATTGGGACAAGGTGCGGCATCTGGATCGAATCTGTGTGTTGTTAATCGATAAGGTCATCGCGGCTAATCGCGATGATAAATCAACGCTGGTCTGCGCTCTGAGCGAGCTTAAAGGGGTATACGCGGGGCTGATCGCGCAATGTCAGCGTGAAGTGACTTTATTGCATGTGACCTGAGTCTCGCGTTTGTCTTGGTTCATCGAGGCTATTGATAAAAACTGCCAGTTATTCGTAGTTCATAAGGTTTTTAAAACAACTCTCTTATAGCAAAACTCGCAAAAACCACAGAGCACTGCTAGCCTTAGGGAACATAACTGCTAGCAGGGGATAGTCTGTGTCTAACTACAATCCGCAAGAAGCGCTGAAGCAATATCGACAATTAGGTATTGAGTCAGAAATCAGCAATGCGTCACCCCATCGTTTAATTCAATTGCTATTTGAGGGTGCGTTGGCCCGATTAGCGGCAGCGCAGGGTGCAATTGAGCGTGGGGATTTGGCGGCCAAAGGGGAGTTGTTGGGCAAGGCGATCAGTATTGTTGGCGGTTTGCGCAGCTCCCTGGATATGAGTGCAGGGGATTTGTCTGAACGTCTTGATCAGCTCTACGAGTATATTAATCTGAAGTTGCTGGAGGCTTCAGTGCAAAACGACTTGGAAAAAGTTAATGAAGCGATTCAATTGCTTAAAACTGTTAAATCTGGCTGGGATGAGATTGCTCCGCAAGTAGCCTAATCTCAAGTCTAAATTAATCAATCATAAAAACTAATTGGGTAATTTCTAATTGTTAGTTTCGTAAATGCCCAAAAAGCATTTCGAGCAGCTCTTGGAAAAGGCATATTTTTGGCGAATATTCGGTCTGCTTGAGTCAATTTTGTTAAAACGCCAAAAACATTTCGTCATAAATTTGACTAAGATACCCACCTCGTCTATTACTTACTCCAATAAGCCATCTCGTCGCCTTGAGTGAAAACGTTTATCGCTAATCAAGGTTTTGGCATGAAATAAAAAAAGGTCTTGGGGTATGTGGCGCAACAATAAAGTCCTTGTTATTGACGATAACCAGTCACGCAGACACGATTTAAAAATCCTTCTGGATTTTCTCAGTGAAACGACGTTGACTGCAGCAAGTGATACTTGGCAAGCAGCAGTCGCTGAAGAAAATAATGGCGAAGATTATGTTGCGATCATGATTGGCGACTATCGCGACAGTAATCAATCACTCGCGCAACTCTTAAAGGAAATTCGTTCATGGAATGACGAGTTGGCTATCGTATTAATTGGCGAAGAAAATCAACGAGCGGACGAGTGCTTGGACGATCTTTACCGGTTTATGGTTATTGCCACTCTCTCGCTTCCCCCCACTTACAACAAACTGGTTGATACGCTCCACCGTGCGCAGTTGTATCGCGAGGCGCAATCGACCAGCAAGCGTCAGCCCCAGCGCCGCCCCGTACATTTATTCCGCAGCCTGGTGGGAACCAGTCGAGAAATTCAAAATGTACGCGAGATGATGGCGCAGGTAGCCGATAAAGATGTGTCGGTATTGATTACCGGCGAATCGGGTACTGGCAAAGAGGTGGTTGCGCGCAATCTGCACTACAACTCACCGCGTCGTGACAAACCTTTTGTTCCAGTTAATTGCGGGGCAATTCCTGCCGAGTTATTAGAAAGTGAATTGTTTGGTCATGAAAAAGGTGCGTTTACCGGAGCAATTAACTCGCGCGCTGGTCGGTTTGAAATGGCTGAAGGTGGTACCTTATTTCTGGATGAAATTGGTGATATGCC
>CAIOHY010000514.1 GCA_903858205.1 uncultured Cellvibrio sp. | reverse complement strand
TACACCGATTTATTCAATGTGTAATGTTGATTGATCGGCGGAAGTATGAGTTTTCGATTTAGTATTTTTCCGGCAACCAACGATTCTTTTATGGACAAAATCTGGTTTCCTGGTCCACTTTCGGGGGTGATGCAAAAAAGCAAGCGCTCTGATTTTGTTAAATCGTCAGATTCTCGTTCAAAAAGATCATCTTTAAATGTTGGAGAATAACTTTTTAAACTGCCTACTTTTTCTCTTTTTAGTTTCGCACCCAATTCGCCAAATAGAAATGAAATAAGGACATAGCGGTTGCCGCGAGTTACGGGTTTAACACCGTGCCGCATTGATGACTCAAAAAAAATAGCGTCGCCCAGATCAAGTTTGAATGAAATATCCAAATCCGGGAACAAGAATTCCCCTCCATCGTAATCTTCCTGCCTGGATGCGCAAACAACCATGCTGATATCACGGTAATCCATGCCACCCTGCTTATCGGTATGCGGTACATAGAATCCTAACTTCTCGCCAGAGTACCATCCTATTTTGTAGCGTTCTCTATACGATATGCTAACGCCGAATTTCCATTCCAGAAGCAGTTTTAGTTTTTCGAAAATAATAAAGTCTATTGCCTTGCATTCGGCCACTCTTAAAGCAACGTCTTTTCGGATTTTTTTCTTTTCATTAACTCCACCTCCAACCTTGCTATCATGAAATTTATCAATTAAGTTTGCGATTGAGTTTTTTATGCCGGAATTGTCAGGCATAAAATTTTTGATCACGATATAATTATTCATTTATTTAAGAATATATATTATTATGTATGTAAAAATCGCTTGAACTTTGAAACTCGTAGTAACCGCAGCTCATTTTTGGAAATACTGAGCGTCCTTCGCAGGATTAATTGTCAAATACCTCTTCAAAAACTCGGAAGCCCTGTTGCTTGATTAAATGGTCTTTATAACGAAGTACACGTCTTTATTTATTTTATAACGATTCGTGTTTTTGGCACTATACTTTTGCAGTCGCCACTTCGCCTAGATATGTGAGATCTCTCTTGGTGGTACGTTCACTTCATGATTTTCCCTTAGTCGGGACGTTGCCGTGGCTTCCAAAAAACCTGAGCCTATCGCTAGTTTCCGTCAGCTTTCGCTAGACGACCTAGACGGCATCGTGGGTGGTGCTAGGAAGGACAAGGACCAACAGAGCCAGAGCGGTCCGGCGCAAGCTGCATTCGATGCAAGCTGGTTGCTCAACGTTGTTATCTTGACGGAGGCCCAGGTGTCGGCGATTCCCCCGGCGGAATTTGCCAAGCTCACAGGCGACCAGCTCACCTCCTTCAGTGCAGGTCAGTTGAATGACGTTTCCGGCGCACAACTCAATACATTGTCCGAATCGCAATTGCAGTCGATCGGCAGGGACATCTCTGGTGTGCCTGCTTCAGCGCTGGCTGCAGTTACTCATTTTTCCTACCTGACGGATCAGCAGCTGGGCGCTTTAACTTCAACGCAGCTTGCAAATGTCACTGCCACTCAGGTAGACACGCTATCGGCGGGACAGATAAGTGCGCTAGGCGTAAATGTTGCGGACCTGAGTTCGCTCGCCCTGGCCAGTTTGGACGCTACGCAGATTGCTGGTGCGTCGCTGTCCTCGCTAGGCAGAGACCAGCTCGGTGCGCTTACCGCAGAACAACTCGGCGGAGTCACTTCTAATCAGATAGGCGCTTTGAGCGCCGCGCAAATCCGCTATCTCGGAACGGATATCGCGGGCTTGTCGCAGGCTGCTGTTGAGGCCTTGAGCGCCACGCAAATCGGCAGATTGACACCAAGCCAGGTTGGCGCCTTGAGTGCGGCCCAAGTGGGCTACCTTGGCACCGACATTTCTGGCTTATCGGAGTCCGCTGTGGGTGCTTTAACGTCAACCCAGATCGGCGGCCTGACGAGCGAGCAGGCCAGCGCCTTAAGCGCATCTCAACTGGGTGCCCTGTCTGCACTACAAGTCGCTTCGCTATCGGTAGGCCAAGTGGCGGCCTTAGGCGCTGGGGTGGCAAGCCTAAGCGACCCGGCATTAACCAGTTTGAATGCATTACAGATT
>CAIOHY010000513.1 GCA_903858205.1 uncultured Cellvibrio sp. | reverse complement strand
GAATTTTAGCTATCGTTATTTTGACGGTGAACGCACCAGCTTCCCCGAACAAAGTGGCGGGCCGGAGTTTGCTATTGGTCGGGATCTTGATGTCAGCGAATACAAAGACCAAAGCACCGCCGTAAATTGGATCGCGCAATTTAACAACGTCTGGCAAAGCAAGGTGAGTGCAAGCTGGTACCAACGCGATGAAGATCTTACCTCCCCCGGCATAATTCCTTTCGATGCAGTTCCACCTAATGGCTCGGTGATTGACTTTAATCGCACGCAATTCAGCTGGATAAACACACTTGGCAACCAACAAAAAAGTTGGGCGAACATTGGTATTGAAACCAAGAAAGAAGATGGCAACAGTGAAGGATATTTATACTCACCGGATGTGTACCCCATTAATTTTGCACTGGATCGCCAGATCGATAGCGCCTTTATTAATCTGAATACCTACGCCACCGAAGCCTGGTTAATTCAAGCGAGCATCCGCCGTGATGATACTGATGGTTTTGACGCAAATGACAGTAGCCAACTCGGCACCAAATTTACCCTAAACGATAACTGGACGTTATTTGCTAATTGGGGCGAAGGCTTTAAATTGCCCAGCTTTTTTGCGCTCGGCCATCCGCTGGTTGGCAATGTTGATTTGCAACCTGAAACGGTAGCCACAGGCGACGCTGGTTTTGAATTTAATCAAAATGCATTTAGCGCGCGCGTCAGCTATTTTGACCATCACTATCGCAACCTGATTGATTTTGATTCCGAAACATTTAAAAATGTTAACCGCTCGCGCGTAGAAACCAGCGGTGTGGAAGCTGAATTTAATTGGCAACTACAACAAAACCTCAGCTTGCGCGCACATGCCAGCTACACGGATATCGACATGATTTCCTCTGAAAATCATTTGCTCGGCCGCCCACAGGTGACTTACGGCACATCTGTTAATTATGCAGTGAATGATGCATGGACTTTCAACGCCAAGTACATGCGTGTCGATGAACGCTTTGCAGTCAGCCGTTACACAGGCGCCGATGTTGAACAAATACTGGCAGCCTACAATCGTTTTGACGCAAGCGTACACTGGCAACTGAACACCCAAACCCAACTGGGTTTAACTCTGGAAAACCTCGCCGATGAAGACTACTACACCGATATCGGCTTTCCTGCTGCGGGCGCCAGTGCGAAACTGAATTTGAAGCTGACTTTTTGATTATTGATTTTTTGTACAAAGCATAAGGCGGCTATGCGGCCGCCTTATCGCTGTAATTTAAACTCCCGCCAAAGCACATCATCCAATTGTTCCGGTGTTATTTCTGTTATCTCTTCCCGATCACCACGCAATTGTTTCAATTGATTGCCAGATAAGAGCGTTCTACCATCGGCGCGTTGCAACATTACCAAATAGCGCTGCACAAATACCGCATCAGGATGAGTGGAGTTGTAGTAATTGACTGGCATAAAATCAATCACCTCCATTGGCTGCAAGTCAAAACCAAATTGGTTCGCCCACTCACCTTTCACCAAGGCCTTAAGAACAAATTCACCGCGCTCATTTTTATCCAGCATAAAGGTTTCATTATCTTGTTTGATAATCTGACCCAATTGATTTAATTCAATCGGTGTACGCAACCCAAAACTACCAAAGCCGGTATCACACAACCACCGCTCAGCGCCGATTTTTACGACTAACACCATATGGCTTTTGGGGCGTCGATGGGGATAAAACATAGGGCGCGCACCGATGATGTCATACTCAAAACCCAATGCGGTTAATGCCATGGCGAACAAACTATTGACTTCATAGCAGTAACCACCACGTTTCTTGTAAACAATTTTCTCAACTATATCTTCAGGATTGATGGATACAATTTTTCCAGCTTGTACATCCAGATTTTCAAAAGGGACTGCTCTCAATTGCGCACGCATAATAGTCGCGAGCGTTAGCGCATCATTTTTTAGCTCCCCAGAAATCCCTATCCGCTGACAATAATCAGCAATAACAAAATTGTTTGCGTAGATCATGCCCAACACTCCAACTGGCAATAAAAAAATTGAAAGATAGTTCAAATAAAAAGGCCCTCTCGCGGAGGGCCTTGGATTGATTGTTTAACGTATCATGATTTCTCGTACTTTTGGCCGCACGAGTTCACCGCTAAATGTCTCTGGCGACATTTTTTGCTGGCGGCCAGTAGCTGCACTTGGACACTCCCCCGTTGCACGTAACTGCAGTGCAGCAGCAAGCAAAGCTTCATTCGGATCACCTAATTCATGCTTAAGATCATCAGCTACTTTACAGCCCTTAACTTTATCCTGACCGTTATCACTGCTGGAGGGGATAAAACCATCGCTGTATTCGCCGAAACCTTTTGCATTAATCGCTTTAAATTGAATGGTGTAATACGTTGTACCGCAATTGGGTTGCGGCAGGAATCCATAGGGTTTGCCGCAGGTGGTATCGCCAATTAAATACACACTCACACCAATGCCGCGCAAGCTGTTAATCACCAGTTCGCTTGCAGAGCAGGTTCTGTCAGTCGCCAGCACATAAACACGCTGCAAATTGAGTGTGGGCAAGGTTAAGGATTTATTTAAGCCATAGAGTCCGGTATCCAGAAAACCCCAAGGATCCTCTTTAGGACTTTTTGAGTTGGCAACATCCTGATAAAACACTTTATTGTTAGTGTTTGCACCAGCAATCATATAGCCCACTTGCGCTGCGACCGAGATGTATCCTCCGCCGTTGTAACGCATATCTACCACCAGATCAGTCACACCGGCATTTTTAAGCGAATTAATTGCCGTAACCCATTGATCCTGCGCATCGGGAATAAAAGTATTGAATTGCACATAACCTACTTTACTACCGTTATGCGTGATTGCTTTAGCAACCGAAACAGAATCCGTTGGAAGTGATGCTGACTCCAGCGTGACTTTGCGGGTACTGGTGGCTCCCACATCCTGAATTTCAAATTCATGCACTGCGTTGATTTGTGAAGGATAGAGCGCATCAACGATGGAATTAATGTTGCCGGTAGCAACACTCACTCCATCAACGGCAATAATTTTTTCACCGCGTTTGATACCTTTGTTAGCAGCAGGAGAGCCGGTATCGCTATAGACAACATAGATGCTGCGCGGAACATCCCAATCTGCCTTCAAGTTGAGACCATAGCCATAGGTAATACCGGCAGTCCAGGCTTCTTGATTCTCAGTCGGCTCATAAAAATGAAAATTGTCTTTGAGCGAACCTGATGCCGTTCTTTTATTGGAGACCAATCGGTCAAAATAGGCTTGCGGGGTATCGCCATTGTTGGGATTTAAATCCGGCAGGTCTTCAAACCATAAATAGGTTTCATAACTCCAGGAGCGTAAAAAGTTTTTTTCTTGGAGACTGGTGCCCTTTTTATCGGGAAATGGGATGCCCGTAATTTTGCTTACCCCCGAACGCGGCAGTGCACAGTAATTTTCGTAACTGCTGGAGGCTTTATAAACGCCTGCTTG
>CAIOHY010000512.1 GCA_903858205.1 uncultured Cellvibrio sp. | reverse complement strand
ACCGTTAAGTTCATGCGCGGAACTCAGCCTTTCAATGGAATTGCACCCAACCCAACCAGTGCATTGGGCAACGCATTCGATCCTGAGGGCATTGTCATCAACCCCAAAAATGGCAACTTGCTGGTGTCAGACGAATACGGCCCTTCTCTTTACGAATTTACCCGTTTCGGCCAGTTTGTTCGCGCCTTTACGACCCCCGCAGGCTTGATCCCACGCACTGCAGCGACAGGCGTTGCAAACTTCGCTGCCGATACAGGCAATACCGCTGGTAAACGAACCAACAGAGGCTTTGAAGGCTTGGCCATTAGCCCTGATGGCCTGTTTGTTTTCGCGATGTTGCAAAGCGCTATGTTGAACGAAGGCGGCGGAAATGGGGTTCACAATCGCATTGTTAAATTTGACGCAACCACCGGTACCGCTGTTGCGCAGTATGCATACCGTATGAAACGCTCAGGTGAGGGGCAGGGCATTTCGGCCCTAGTGGCCTTAGGTAATGACAAGTTTTTAGTGCTTGAGCGAAACAACCGAGGCATTGGCGCAGGAGCTGCCCTGTCCACGGCCGACAAAGAGGTTTACCAAATAGACCTGGCCGGTGCAGTAGATGTTACCAACATCACGTTGCCCACCACGGATGTGCTTGCAGGTGCAGTCATTAAAGGCGAAAAGGTAATGGACTTGGCTATCAATACATTGACCGCTCTGGGCAACAAATCGCCAGAAAAATGGGAAGGTCTGGCGATTGGCCCTCAACTGGCAAATGGCAACTATGTGGTGTTGGTTGGAACTGATAACGACTACAGCGTGACACAGACAAGCAGTGGCACTCAGTATGACGTGTTCTTCCGTTTTACAGATGCTGACCCTTTTGCCTCTTCCATTCAGTGCCCGATTGGCACTAAGAGCAATTGCTTTTTGACATCCGGCGCCAGTCTGATACCCCCAACGCCAGCCACATTGACAAGTGAGTACGCGTTGATGCCAGGAATATTGTCTGCATTTACCGCCAAAATTACGAATTACGTCAAACCTTAACTCGACAAGCTATAGATTACCTTCTGTACCTTAGCTGTTTGAAGATGAACAAAGGCGCAATCTGCGCCTTTGTTCGTTTAAATGCATTTACTGAGCAAATCTATCCCGCAGCTTGTTGGCAGCGGCTTCATCTGTGTGCTCAACTCTCCTTCGTGTGATCAACCGAATCAGCCCTGCATTGGCAAAGACCATCATGATTAACCGCTAGCACTGTATGCATATTTTTCGATTACACATTCGGAGATTGCTTCACCTGGTCGAAGCTGCTCTGTTGCGCCACGGAACTCAGCCGCGAACTATGTTTTTCTTGGCCGCCTTATCTGTTTTGGACGGGTTCGTTCCCATGTTGCCCGCAGAAGCATTTGTTGTTGCCTTGTGTATCTTGCAGCCACAAAGAGGCAAAGTTATTGTGCTGTTATTTGCATTAGCTTCTGGCTTGAGTGCATTGATGTTGGCTTTACTGCTGGGCACTCTCAGCTCGTCGGCTGAATGGCTTGGTCTGCAGCTTTTAGGGGCGCAATGGGACCAGGCTTCCTCCACCGTACGAACTTGGGGGCCGGCTAGCATGGTGTTTTTGTCTGTTTTTCCCGACACCCCTCGCACGTCCATCGCCGCGATCGCTTTGAGTGGTGTGGCTCCCGAAGTCATAGGTCTGATGGTGTTTCTGGGGAAACTAATCCTTTATGCAGGACTGCTAGGTTTGATGCACTATTTGCCATCACAGCTGTTGAGGTGGCGCAGGTCAGAGACATTATGGAAAAAATGGTTGCAGCGCCGCGCTAGTCGCTTCGTTGCCTACTGCCGTCGCATCCGCTGTCTGGCGCTTCGATGAAGAAACAAAGGCGCAATCTGCGCTTTTTTCAATCGGTGTGGGCGGGTACATGATTGTTGCTTTGAACATGATGTTCCTAAAAGTGATGCACTACGGCGCATCGCTGAGCCATTAGCACATGGGCGTATTGTGAAGTCTCTGAGTGTTTACCCGTTTGCTTTGGCGTAGCATCTCCAATTTAACCGCGACGTTCATTTATTTTTTAGAACTTTTAAATAAATTTTTT
>CAIOHY010000511.1 GCA_903858205.1 uncultured Cellvibrio sp. | reverse complement strand
GCCGATCTGTTCTGCGGGCTCGGTAACTTCACGCTGCCGATCGCGCGCAGCGGTGCCAGCGTTACCGGCATCGAAGGCAGTGCCGGGTTGATCAAGCGCGCGCAGGTGAACGCGCAGCTTAACGGACTATCCGGCAATACGCAGTTCATGACCATGGATTTGTTCAAGATCGATGCCGAACAGTGGGCGGCATTGGGCAAGTTTGACAAGTTGTTGATCGATCCGCCGCGAGATGGTGCGATGGAGCTGGTCAAGCTGATTGGCAACGATGGTCCGCGCCGCATCGTTTATGTGTCGTGCAGCCCGTCGACGCTCGCGCGCGACGCCGAAGTGCTGGTCGCGGTGCACGGTTACACCTTAAAGGCAGCGGGCATCGTCAACATGTTTCCGCATACCGCACATGTCGAGTCCATTGCCTGGTTTGAGCGGGAGTAGGCTGCAGCGGGCTTTTCTGCGAACAATAAAAAAGCGGCCCGAAGGCCGCTTTTTTTAATTGCCCGGGTCGCGCAAATATCAGTCGCGATCCCCGCCCAGCACGCCGAGAATCTGCAGCAGGCTCGTGAAGATGTTGTACAGCGACACATACAGCGACAGCGTGGCCGATACGTAATTCGTTTCTCCGCCGCGGACGATGGCGTTGATCTGGAACAGGATCGCCGCGGACGAGAAGATGATGAACGCGCCGCACAGCACCAGCTGCATCACAGGACTTTGCAGGAAGATCTGCGCCAGCACCGCCAGCATGATCACCACAAAGCCGACCATCAGGAATTTGTTGAGGAAGCTGAAGTCCCGTTTGGTCGAGGCGGCGATGCCGGAGAGCACGAAGAACACCGCGGAAGTGCCGCCCGCAGCCATCATCACCAGCTGGCCACCGTTACGCAGCGACATGATGGTTTGCAGCAGCGGCGCCAGCAGCAGGCCCATGAAAAGGGTGAAGCCCAGCAGCAGACCGACGCCCAGCGAGCTGTTGCGGTTTTTCTCGATCATGAAAATCCAGCCGTAGAACACCGCCATCATGATGATCACACTCATGATCGGGCTGGAGCGCATGAAGCTGAAGTTGATGAAATTCGTGCCGATTACCGCACCGATTACGGTGGGGATCAGGGAGACGGCGAGCAGCAGGTACGTGTTGCGCAGCACCTTGTTCTGCTGCGCGGCAACGTCCTGGGAGCCGGCGGAGTAGACGGTTTGCAGGTCAGGTTGCATAGCTTTTAATTCTCCAAAAGATTGACTGAATCAGTCGGTAGTAAGACTACTGAAAGCTTGTGAAAGTTGCAATTAGTTTAGAGCATTAAGCTCCTGATTTCTTGAGGTAATTAATTCGTAATGGATGATATTATCCTCGGAAATGACAGGGCATTTTCCGTGTCGGGTGCGTTGCGGTTACAATGCGCGCCCCAAGCAGGGTTGGCGGAGCGGTTGAATGCGCCGGTCTTGGCGGACTCAGTGTGTGCGCTTGCGAGGCTAACTGGCCTTCAGGCCAGTTAAGCGCCGAAGGCGGGGCCGGAGCTAAAACCGGCAGTGTGGTTGTTCAGGAAGTATTACGGAGGGTTGGCAGAGCGGTTGAATGCACCGGTCTTGAAAACCGGCAGGGCCTCACGGTCCTCGTGAGTTCGAATCTCACACCCTCCGCCACTAGGCTATTAAAATCAATAACTTATATTGTTTATTGATTTATACATACCCAAAAGCATACCTAAGTCATAACCTCTTGGTTTTGGGTTTTCCGCTTCAATCATTCTTTATCAGTAACGCACTTGGAACCACGTTCCTGCTGGACGCTCGGCTCAAAACCCTCCAGCGGAACCACTGGATAACCCCAATTGCTTGCCCGGTTCCATCCAGCCAGCCCTTAAGCTGGTTTTTGGTGGACCGAGAGGGCCATTCTTAGGCTTCTCAATCTAGGGGTTCTTGCTTTTAGGGATCGAGGATTTTGGCTTGGCGTTTAAGATTATGGCTTATTCCAAAATAAGCCTGCCATGAATCTCGGTCTCGACATCGATGGGACGATAACTGACGACCCTCAATTCTTTTCGAAGATTTGTCGAGAGGTGCTGCGTGGGGGAGAGGTGCATATTGTCTCCTCAAGATCGCCAGAGGCGCTGCAGGAGACGATCAAAGAACTTGCTGATCTTGGCATCACTTACACAACTGTCCATCTAATTGCTCGTATAAGTGAAGCCCAAATCATTTGCCCGCATGCCGGATTGGATTGGTATCAGCGACACCAATGGCTGAAGGTAGATTACGCATTAGCAAATGGCTTGACGCACTTTGTCGATGACGATCCTAAGGTGCTATCGCTGTTTAACCGTTTCTCCCCTTCGATTGCCGCGATAAACGTCAATAGCCGAGAGATTTTGCTCAAGTATCTCCGGTAATGGCAATAACTGCTGCATTCTGACCGGCTCCCAAGAATTAACTGCAGGCCGCTGTAGAGTCCGAGGTTAAGTTGCCTGATATTTGTTGCGTCACGAACTCTTCCGGGACAACGCGGCAATGGAGAGCTTCTTCTAGACGTTGAAGCTGGAACGGGTGAACCGGCGTCGTTATGCCGCCCGGGATGAAATACGCGACGATCTGTTTGATTACATCGAGCGGTTTACAATCCCCGGCGTAAGCACTCAACACTGGGTAACATTAGTCCAGCAGAGTTCGAGCGGCGGTTTGGATGCTAAGTGTGAGTGTCCGGAGAAACGGGTGAAGCCCAAATCGATACGTCACCGCTTTGACGTTAGAATGCCAATTTTCTCGATAATGGCGTTATCTCTGAATTCTCTCCTCCGAACTGAGAGATACCGAAATTATTTCGTAGCATAAGGTTAAACGTTGACATGAATAGGTATCGAGGCTCGTCTCTCAGCGTTATCACACTGCTGCTGTT
>CAIOHY010000510.1 GCA_903858205.1 uncultured Cellvibrio sp. | reverse complement strand
CCAACTGATCAAGCGTCAGCTAATACCAAGCCCACAGAACCCAAGTACGACAGTCGCCCCACAGCGTTTTCAAAAGAGCAAGGTCCACCTTTGGATCAAGCTGTGAAGGCCTATCGATCAGGCAAAGCCAGTGATGAGGACGTCAGCAATGCATTCCATGCGGCGACACGTCATTTGCCGTTCGGCAAAAAATCCGTTGATCCTTGGACGGACAAACACAACTGTGTTGATATAGCGATGGCGACATGCAGGGCTATGTACCCTATCATGCCGAAAGGTACGGCCGTGGGGCATTTGGGGGTGTACAATAAATTGGGCGCTGGACATAGTGTCAATTATTTCTCGTTTCGCGACAAAGATGGTAAGCCAAAATACATGCTCTATGATCAACAATCGGGGACGCAATCACTCCCGCACAATAATATCGACGAAGCATCTAAGGACCCTATTTGGGTGAACGGCACAGGCAAAGCATATCGAGGTGGCGCTGCCGGAGGAGAATGGCTTAAGGATAAATCCATTGAAGACTCTGCATTTACAAAGGTGGAATATGATGCGAATAATTCTTTTGTAGATTCTAACTACACATTTGAAGATGCTACCCCCGGACAGCCCAAATTTAATCTTCCTGCTGGCGCGGTAAATGTTTTGTCTAAGTATCAAGGCTATTCCACGAGAATAACCCAAATACATCCGAAGCCAATGAACTTTACTCCGGAAAAGCCCGGTCTTTCATGGCAAGCTCCGGATGGTGTCGGTGTTGAGCCTATTGACTCAATTATACGGACAACAAACTTTATTGGAATTGGTTACATCAAAGATGGAACACACGGCACCTATAGATACCCTGAAAAAGCCGAATGGTATAAACCAAGAAGTCAGCGTCAGTAAGGCAAGTTTAAGTGAAACTGTTTTTTAAAGCGATCTTGGAGTTGTTGAATGAAACTCAGAAGCGCATTCCTTGTTTTGTTAGCTGTCACAACAGCAGGATGCAATTCATCCATCAAAGCTCCCAATCGCCTGGATTCAACGAATTCAAAACATAGTGATGCGGAAACAAAGGAATCACGAGGCGATGATGTGGCGCAAGTCAAGTTTTCAAGTCTATTGGATTTCACGGGGGCAGGAACATGGAGTAACCGTGTTTGGATCAATTTTGATGGTGCAACAATTAAAGGAGCTCAATCATTTATCGTGGAGCAAGCTTCGCTTGAACAAGTTTTAACTCCTGCATTTTCATTGACCTCACTTGGCAAAGGCAACGAGTTCACAGATGTGGAAAAAACAAAAAGAGAAATTATGTCAGCACTCGCAGAGAGGTTCCAGGGGCTTGATATCAGCTTTATAACATCCATGCCAGCATCTGGAGGGTTTACGTCAATTCATATAGGCGGAAAAGATTTTAGAGGCAAGCGAGCCCTAGGGGTGGCACCTTTGGATGTCAATAATTTTAGCGGGAAAGACATTGGTTTTGTTTTTTCAGAAGAACTCGATACAACGCGTTCCCGAAACGATAACATTCAAATTCTAATCAATGGACTAGCCCATGAAATTGGTCACTGCCTTGGGGCAGAGCATATCAATAATCAGCGATCAATCATGAACCCGATCGTCGATGTCGACAATAAGAT
>CAIOHY010000509.1 GCA_903858205.1 uncultured Cellvibrio sp. | reverse complement strand
TATTTGAATCAAAAAAATTATAACTACCTCATGAGAGCACAAAAAAAGTCCATTGCAGCGAAGCTTGCAGTTGGAGATCCGGTCATTACCCCGCGCGGTCATGGCATAGTCAAATTTGTATTTGCAGCAGAAAAAAGACGAAATCGCCAAACAACCTACGCCATACAAATTCCAGGTATACGCCTGGCATTTGTCTACACGGAATCAGAGCTGGTTACCTCATCAGGAGCGCAGCAACGCCCAAACCAACGATTCTCCCGTTTAAATGGCCAACGAGCCGAAGCCTGACTATGACGAATGGCTAAAAGACATTCTGGGCAAGAGGAACAATCACCGGAAGAAGAAGAAAATTTTCAAGTTGGATTTGCCACTTGCCTTGGCCATATCGCCATGCAACGGGTAAAGCTTAAGGCGAGACTTCGAACTTTGGAAATACAGCTTCTCGGCAGAAGCGGGACCAAAACACTTGATTCCATTGCTAAAATACAGAGCCACCGGGCGCTTAACGATGCGATGGCTGGCGCCATCAAGAAGAGCTGCTCAAAGAGGCTTTTTGATCAATACATGAATCTCAAGGCGCTAGCTGAAGAGGCTGGACTTCGCGCAAAGCTGTTACTTAACGGCTACTGGATTAGATTGGATTTCAACCGACTTGCCTTGGCACCAGACCAATGGCTACGAAATCGCATTAGGCATACTGCAGTTTCGGATTTCGCCCTCCTGAGTTCTCCGATTTCCCCAACAGAAATAAACTCTTTCCCAAGCTACACGCTTGACGACCTAAATGACCTTTGGAAGGTGCTGCAGCTGATCACAAAGGAACTTGATGAACTTTACCTTGAGGTTCGTGAAGCACATGACTTTGTTTACAACTTACAGGGCCCATCAAAAAAGAATTCAATTCGCTAGATGATGAAATAATAAATACCCCATCTGACTCAAGCCTCCAACAGGGCGGGCCAAATAAGTTTTTTTATCGATAAAAACTTAGTGCGGGGTTTTAAAAGAATTTTGTTATTTTCGGATTTCTGATTTGACATCAGTAATGACTGCCTCAATTTTTTGGCGAAGAATATCAAAATCAATTGGCTTTCCCAACAAAGTAACCTGCTGGGGGATTGCTCCACTCTTATTCAAGAGATCGTGATCCATACCACTAATCACACAGATTCTTGAGGCCTCCACAGAAAGCGTGGATTGTAGTGATTTAATAATCTGCGCCCCATCCAGCAACGGTATATTCATATCAACAATAGTGAAATCAGGCTTGAATTCACCGAATTTAATTAATCCCTGCAGCCCATCTGAAGCAAACTCAAATTCCAATGGCATGTCCCAGCTCCTGAACATCAAGGCATATAGCTGGCATACATCAGGCTCATCTTCGATCACAAGAATACGGAAATCATTCATTCCACCATCAGATGATTTCCTTTTCCTGCGCTCCAGAACCAACTTTTCCACCTCAGCAACATTGACCCTACGATGCCCGCCGGGTGTTTTCCAGCTTCTGATTAACCCCTTTTCAACCCAGATTTGGACGGTCCGTATCGTAACGCCCAATACCCTCGATGCTTCATAGGTTGTCATGCTTTTAAACGGCACCATTTCAACCCCCGTGTTTTTTGTATTCATGTTCATACTTTTTTCATAATCATCTTAAATGTAGTAAAACTACGACTCAACTTTAGCCCCGAACAAACTTTATAATAATCCACGAAATGCAATACTAGCATTTATAGTAATAACTGTAACACTTCGCATGTAGGGGTGTAGGAGTGTAGATCCACAATGTGGTATTTATATTCTCAAAAGAGTTTAAGCTCTTAATTCTTTGTAATTTTGATGAGTCTTCACAAGATAGTATTAATTTACTAATATTATTAGTAAATTAATACCGTTTTTAATGGCTGTGGTAATTAATACAAATTCTCCATTATTTATTTTATTCATCAAAGCCAATGTTGCCCCCCCCTCTTTTTTTCTTCGATATCCCTAAGATAGCTTTATATCGAACTCTTCAATTTGAACTTCAATCAAAGCAATGAAGGATTTTTGGAGAAATTTGTTGTTTCGTATGTCATTGACGTAGAAAACCGAAGCCTTCCAAATAATGATGTACATGTTTTGATGGGATGAGTAACCACACCTCGACTTACCATTCCGTAAGATCAGCATCGATGATGCTTATCGCGATAACACCTTGGCCGTCAGAAAAAATTCCGATGCCAAATAAAGGGTTGGGATCAAAAAGATTGGGGAATTCTGGGGCAGGCTCTACAGCAGCGTGTTGCTGATTCTTTGAATTAAGCCGCAAAGTCTAACAATATCAGCCCGAAATAAATTAATGCCCACATAGACCGAGAAATTAGGCAAACAAAGGTAAGTCACATACTAGTGCAGCCATTCGAATATCCATATCCGCAAAAAATTAAAACATGATTTATAAATCTAATGACGAATCTACAGAACTGCCAACGCATCAAACGAGCGGATTAGATATTATCGCTACAGCCGCCCATGAAATTCGCTCACCACTCGCAATTATCATGGGCTTTTCACAAGTCCTTGCATCCCGAAATATCCATGAAGAAGAAAAAATAGAACTAGCTAAAAGCATATTCGAAAACTCCATAATGATCCGCGATATCGTTAATGAATATATGGATATTGCAAAAATCACCTCCGGAGCGCAAGGACAGCTTAATTTATCGCCAATTGATCCAAAAGTTTTCTTGAATAGATTTATTAATTCCTTAACACGCAAGAAAAATAAAGACATCAAGCTGGGAAATCACAGTATCACTGCTATACCCCCAGAAAAAGACTTACCAAAAGTCTTCATTGATGAGTCAAAAATTAAGTGCGTCTTACAAAACCTACTTTCAAATTCAACAAAATACAGCGCAAGTGATAAGCCAATTACAATCAGTATGGATTCAGTATTTTTAGATGGCAGGTCATTAGTCAGAATCGACGTCATAGACAATGGATGTGGAATACAACCTGAAGAACTAAGTGAGGTATTCAAGCCATACTGGCGATCAAAGCATAATTCATTAAATACTCAGGGGAATGGTATAGGACTGAGCATTGCCAAGAACATTATGGAAGCACATGGCGGGATGATCCGAATTGAAAGCAAGGTCAGCATCGAAACCAAAGTATCCATCTTCTTGCCGGCAACGATATAAGACTGCAAATCCCATACCAGACTGGATTGAATATACGATGCGCAACAAAAACACAAAATATCTGTGAGCAATCTAGAATCTATTGGGATAACGACATACTAGCAATCTTGTTGCAACAGTGGATTGTGAGAAAAATTGGAGAAAAAAATCCAGAACCAAGCAGTGAGAACAATCCCCCAAAAGAAATCTAATAACCAAGCTCTAATAAAATAAGTACATCAGTCAGCATTACTGAACAGAGAGCCGCCAATGCTTCAGCGTCATTACCGGATTCAAGCTTTTTAATATTGACCTTGGATAAACTAATTACACTATTGATCAGGGATTACTTAATTGTGGAAAGCAATTTCTGATTGAAAATCAGATTGCGAACGCCGTGCGCATGGCCCTCACCAAAAACATTATTTTTGCACCACTGACCAACAGTTTCAGCATTTACCTTGACCACAGCAGGCCTGACGCTCCAAGAAACCTGTAATGGGGACCCCTTTTCATTGTAGGTAGGCCCGGTTGTAGATCCAGCGTAACGAACCGGTTTTCCTGCATTTCTCGGAATATTAACCGCTTGGTAATAGCCCTTAACCTCGGTCAATTTTGTCATCTGCAGGAAATCGACTGCTTTGTCGTCATTAACCAGCACAAGCACTACCGCCTCCACTCTGAGCTGAGGGTTGATATCAGCCTCGCTAAGGCAGGACTTTAACGTCGGCCCAGGAGCAACCTGTGCAGTACTGTGAACATAGTGAACCTCGATAGTGTCACCGACATTCAATCCACCATGGTCGCTCCTGCAAACATCAGCATCCAGAGGCCTGGATTCTGCGGTACTAAGCTTTCCGGAAAATTTAAAGCCTGCGCCATTACCATGACCATCACCATATCCTGCAAATGAAGTAAATTCACCGCCCCTGTGTTCGGCGTTTTTATGGAAGTGAATATTACACAGATTCATTTCTTGATAGCTGGGTGATTCAGCAAATAGCCTTTTGTTCAGTCCCTTCTTGACATTCAAGTCACGGGGTGACTGCGGTCCATAACCCTTGCCATCAGTGTTTTTCTCCAGAGCAGCATTTTGTGACTCAAATGTTACCAATGCGGCATCCTTAGAGAGATCACGAGCCAAAGCAACGCTGAAAAGTGACATAAGGATCAGCGAAACCAATAATCTTTTAGTAACAATGTTGCGGGTATTTTTCATTTTATTTTCCTTTATCAATACACTTATGATGTTTGCATTGTAAAAAATAGGTTAAGTTTGTTTAGCTTAGAGTTGGCACCAAAAATTAAAAGGACAAAATAAATATTGCGGCAACTAGAAGTTAGTTCGGTGGCTGGATCATGATTCAAGCAATGAATTAATTCATTCAATCATTAGACGATATCTGGTGAAATTCTTATTCGAGAATCAATGAAATAAATGGATTTCATCCATATGGAGAACACATCAAGACTGTGGTCCGCAAAATCAATCTTTAACTGATCTGATAAAAAAGATTACTGATGTTTTTTCTCAGATACCTTGTTTGGCATGCCGCCCACAATTGAACGACCACGCAGACAATACGAAGAGTACGAAGACTACGGCTACACCCCATCCACTGGCTTGGGATGCTCCCAGAATATCCACCACCCCATGATCTTGGGGCAAGTAGCGCACCTTGACGTGAGCCGTCTTCCCGCTGATTTCTATTTCGCGCACAAAGGGGCGCGATACAGGGACCGCACGGACACGCGCCCCCTCACCAGAAACTGCATATTCAACCAGAGCAATTGTTTCGTATTTATTTGTCCTGACACCGCGCAGAGTACCTTGCGTGATGACACCCTTGGCATTGAGGCTTGCCTCTCGCTCAAACGCAAGCCATTCCTGACGGGCAAGAACAATTCCCATGAGCGCAAGGGCACCGGCCAGGAAATATCTGCGTGCTTGATTAAGCATGATGCGATGTCCCGTGACGTTGATAGCAATAGTTAAGATGCCCACCGCTAAATTGGCATTACACCTTCTACCAACGGCACCGCTGGTATACCTTCCGGAGTTAGGTGCTAACTTTCTTCACCGTAGACGACAAGGATAGACTGCAGTGTCGACTGAACCTTCCTTGCCAACTCCTTGACCAGCATGTAAAGCACGAAGCGGGCGATCGCACTGGATTCATCAAAAAGCCTGTTGAATTCGTCGCGTGTCAGGGAAGCAACAAATACCGGCTTGATCGCCGATACCGTGGAAAACTCCGGCTGTCCTTTTGCCAGCGATGTCAGCGCAAACCACTCACCAACATTGAGGACTGTTTCGCTAACGGTATTGGCAACCGGGTTATGAATACGTTGGGATACCGCGCCGTCCACCACGAGAAAAATCGAATCTCCGCGTTGGCCCTGCAGCGTAAACACATGTCCCGCCGGGTACAGCGTCAGCTTGACTGCGTTGTAGAGCTTTTCTAAATCAGTAGCGGAAAAGTTCTCCACGCCGGGCAATGTGTGCAGAAACCCCCTGAAACTCGCCGAGGCATCTGCGAGCCGGCACTCGGGCCAGTAAGCGACCTGATCCCGCCCCCCTACCCCTGCCGGTTCAGTCTCCGATCCCCGGCCAGCAACCGACCTTTCACGAGTCAACTTCAACAGCATTTCGACCAGTCCAGACAATCGTCCAGACATCAACAGAACGAGGTGCTGAAGGACCAGAACGGGCAACTCCCCCTCACCAATAATCAGGTCCTCAAAGGCTTGGTGCCTGAGTCGCAGAAGACGGACATCTGTAGCGGTAGAAACCGATGCGCTTGCTCGGCCGTCGCCGCTGAGGACGGAAATCTCGCCCACCCACTCTCCAGGGCCAATCTCGCTGACTTTTATTGCCCCCCCCTTGTTTTCTGCAAAAATATCAAGGCTTCCTGAAAGGATCATGTAGATAGAGTCAACCGGCATTCGGGCCTTGATCAGCTTGCGGCCCGCAGGCACCTCGATCAGCGAGGCGGCGTGCAGGAACCGGTCAAGGTCGCTCGCGCTCAGTTCTGCCGCCAGGGAATGGAACTTTTGGGTGAACTCGCCGGTAATTTCTGGAGACATCTTATCTTCCTGATTTTGGGGGATCTGAACCAATAACACTCAGAAAAAAAGGGGGACTACGGCCCGCGTTCAGGCCTTTTGACTCTTCTTGTTGACTGAAAAGTCGACCAGCAATCCAATGCCGGACAGCACCACCGCGTAGGGGATCGAAAAACCGATCATCGCTGCGAGATTGTTACCACCCGCAAGTAAATGCTGCGCCATGCCTACGGCAAGACCGAGAAGACCAAGGCGAATTGACCACTTGCTCATCAGTCGGCCGCTCATCGCACCACCACCCGTACCGTTTTTCTTGGCCAGAGAAAAATCAATCAGCACACCGATCGCAGCAAGAACGATGGCAAAAGGAACCCCGAAACCGATCATGAAGTGCGGCAGGGTGAGCACCTTGTAGCTCTGCAGGAACCCCAGTGCCACTCCGATGAGCGCAAGACGTATCGACCAGCGATTGATGAGCTTCATTTATTTTCTCCTTGGTTAGATAAAAAATTACTAAGTGAAACGTGGGCAATGCTACTGGCAATAATTCAAAACCTTTCCGATCGATGTCGAACGGGCGGTGGTGCAGCTGGTGCCCTCACCTGGGCGGCAGTTGCATGAACTGAAAGGGACATCAAGAGCATTTCTGTCTGACTTTTGCTTGCTGATCTTGGCATCAAGCTCATTCAGTTTGTTGTTCATGTCCGTGCAGTCCGGTGTCGTACTCCCCGCGCAACCGGCGCGCGCATCCTTGATCACCTGTTCATTATTGAGATTGATCTGGAGCTGATTGATGCGTGCATCCAGCCCGCCATGACAGCTGTAGTCCGCATCAAAGTTCGGGGTCCAGGAACTGCCCGGCTTGTCTTTGATGTATTCATAGTTGTAGGGCACGCTGCAATCGTAATAAACAGTTCTTGTCGACCACCACCAGCATTCCCCAAAAAGCCCTTTAGCCGAGCAATAATCCTCCCTTCTAGAGCACCCGTTCACCGTCCAACGCGATCCTTGCGCCTTACCGTAATAATTCCCCCACATTTCATCCTGCTTGGATTGCTGGCATGAATTGGTCTTGTTCTGTATCGAGTTGTATTCGTTCTCGAAATTGGTCATTGTGTTTTTGAAACTGTCTTTGTTCTGGTTGGCGGAGCCCTCTTGCTTGCCCTGCTCTTGGTTCATGCGATCGCTGGCCGGAACCTTAGCCTTGGTGGGTGCGGGGGCATTGCCGCCACTCACACGATCGCTCGGCACGCGGTCAACTTGGATATCGCCGCCGAGCTTGAGGCTGTCTGATTTCAGTTCTTCCATGAACGTACCCCCAACCCCCTGGATCACGCTCAGAACCTCCTGCAACGGGCTCCTTGAAAAAACACTGGTCAGGGAAAGCGAT
>CAIOHY010000508.1 GCA_903858205.1 uncultured Cellvibrio sp. | reverse complement strand
GGCGGAGCTGCGCGGTAATGTGGCAGCGCTATTCATACAAAAACGCCCGAGGCCATCACGACCCCGGGCGGTTAAGATTTCTAAAACCCGTTATCCAGTTAATCACAACGCTGCTCCGCTTAAGTGAACAGCATTGCGGCCTTGTGCCGGTCATTTTCATTTGGCCGTCAGATTTTCTATGTTATGGTTCGGTCTTCCCAACTTGAGGTAACAGGATTTCACTATGTATAAATTGACCCTTGCGCTGGCATTTGCAGCACTCACCATGACCGCGTTTGCGGAAGATGAAAAACGTCCTTGGGATGTGGAAGTCGATATAGGTGCAATCGCGACTTCTGGTAACACCGAAACTACCAGCCTGCAATTTAAGGTAGATGCCAAACAGAATTTAGAAAAATGGGAAAATCAATACATCTTCAATTCGCTTGTTAAAGAAGATGAAGTTGAACAAGACGATGAAACCACCCGCAAAGAAAAAACCGCTGAAAAATATTTTGGGTCGGCAAAATTCGCCTATTTACTAGGCGTGGAAAAATCCTATCTGTTTGGATTTGGTTCCTATACCGATGATAAATTCGGTGCCTATCGCACCTATAAAACTATCGCCTTGGGTTATGGTGATTGGCTTTACTCCAGCCCTAAGCTCAACTGGTTTGTGGAAGCGGGTCCGGGTTATTTTGAAGGTGAAAAGGTCATCGAAAGTGATGAGGTTACCATTCCCGATAGTATTACCAATGAAAGCGGCGCAATGCTACGTGCGGCCACTGCATTGGAGTGGAAAATAACCAGCAATGCGGAGTTCAAACAAGTTATCAGCGTGGAATCGGGTGCAGACAATACGCGTACCCAGAGCGAAACTTCATTGGCGACTTCCATCAATGGCAGTATGAAAATGAAAGTAGGTTTTGCGATCGCCAATGATAGCGATGTGGCACCGGGCAAAGAAAAAACCGATACCACGACCTTTGTGAATTTGGTTTACAGTTTTTAAATCGATTTTCATTTGAGCGCAAAGTGCCTGCGGTTATTTCCTGCTGGGATAAGCAACTCCTGTTAGGCGCTTTGCGAGCGAACCGTTATAATTTGCGCATCTTTTTATCGCAGGGTTTACCTGCCTCTGTATTTTAAATCGTTATGGCATCACCTCATTTTTCGCGCGCGTTATTGGCTCCCCGTCACTGGCTCACCTGGTTGGGCGTTGGTCTGTGGTTTTTAGTTGCACAATTACCCTATCGCCTGCAGTTGGCAATGGCGCGGGGGCTTAGTCCGTTATTGCGTAAAAATAAAAAGCGTCTGCATCAAGCGCAGACCAATTTACGTTTGTGTTTTCCGGATTTGAGTGATGCTGAACGTGAAGTTTTATTAAAAGAAACATTGTTTTCTACTGCTATGGCAGTGTTCGAAACCGGTATCGCCTGGTTCTGGCCTAAATCGCGTTTGCGCAAGTTGTTCACCATCACCGGTGTTGAGCACGTTGAGCAGGCTCGCGCTGAAGGGCAGGGCGCACTGCTATTAAGTTTGCATTTCACGACGCTGGATATTGGCAGCGCCATGTTGGGGCAATATGTTAATTACGATGGCATGTATCGCCCGCATGCCAATGCAGTCTACGACTATCTGCAAAAGACACGGCGCGAGGCTTATTGTAAAGGTGGCATGGCATTTAGCCGCGACAATGTACGTGCAATGGTGAGTCAACTGCGCAAAGGGCGGATGATTTGGTATGCACCTGATCGTGATCTGGGTGAAAAAATGTCGGTGTTTGTTCCATTTTTTGGTGTGCAAACCGCAACCGTGACAGCGACAGGTCAGTTCGCCCGTATGGGGCGCGCTAAAATAATTCCGTTTACCCAGCGCCGCTTGGATGATGGCAGCGGCTATGCTGTTACCATTCACCCACCTTTTGAAAATTATCCAACGGGTGATGATATTGCTGATGCGCGGCGCGTGAATGAATTTATGGAGCAAGAAATTTTAAAATGCCCCGGCCAATATTTTTGGGCGCAACCACGTTTTAAAACTCGCCCGGAAGGCGAGCCTTCAGTTTATTGAGTTATTTGTCTTTTTGTTACTTATCCTTCAAGGGTTTGTCGGAATAGTGGACTTGCCCGTTCTCATCTGTCCAACGGTAAATTGTCGTCGCGGGTTTGGAATCCTCGCCGGACTCTTTATTTGTCGTTGATGCTGTATTTGTGGCTGCCGCGTTAATGTCCTGTATTTGATAGTTTCCCATCCCGTTAGCGGGCATGGTCTCGCTGCTAAAAATAATTTCAGTAAGCTGATTTAATTTCGGATTCATCATGAGCGGTAGTTTATTGGATGAATTCAATTGCTGCTGAAATTCAGGGTCACTAATGATCGCAATCACGCGTGGATCGTGTTTTATGGTTTGCACACGGTTCCATGCCTGCACCATTTTTTCCGCCGCTGCTTGCGAACCTGCATCGCTATTCACATCGGACTGCGACATTAGCGCTTGCACGCTGGGGTTATTCATCAACTCTTTAAAGGCTGGGTCGCGCATTAATGCCTGGGTATCGCCAGTATTGAGAATGGATTGAATTTTCTCATCGGCCATTAAATTTTTCATTTGCCCGTCATTGGCGACTTGCTGCACATGGGTGAGCATGCTTTGCGGATTTTCGACAAATGCTTTGGTGATTTGCGTCGTGGTTTTGTCATCCAGTGCCAAATCCACGGCGGTAGCGGCCGCATTGCCCATTAATTTTTTAGCGCTGGCTTCAATAAATGAGTCATTACTTTTCGCAAGATCGCGCACATGTGGAACTCCGGTTGCGGGTGCACGATTGGTGTTGTCTGAATGATTGTCAGTAAGGGATAGATCAACTGTTTGTTCGTTTTGTATTGGTTGTACTTTAGGTGTTAGCACTAAACCTATCGCGTAGACCACTAGTAGTCCCACCAGCGCTCCCATTAGTACGCCTATACTGGCACCGCCAATTCTGGAGCCTACTTGGGTCGCATCTGTTTCAGGAATTAACTTGGCGAGCAAATTAAGCAATAGGCTCACCAAAAAACTCACCAGCAAGAAAATAGCACTACCCGCGATAAAATAAACGAGTAGGCCATCCAGCGCTGTGTGTTGCATGATGAGTTTTGCAGTGGGTTTGGTAAACACAATCGCTGCCGGGTAAGCAACAATCCAGCCGAGTACGCGAGTAATTGAGCCGATAAACCCTTTTTGGTAACCGCGCCAGGTAAAAAAAGCGAGCAATGCAAAAAAGATGATGGTAGTGATATGCATGTTTATTTTTCCCTCTGCTCGGTAGCCAATGGTTGATGTTATAAATTTAAGCGTAAGTTTTGTTGGATTTCGCGTGCAAAGCTCACGGGGACTTTAGCGGTACGCGCATAGGTTTCCCATTGGCTGACGACATCCAACGCTTGTTGAATAATGAGTTTTGCTTCTTTAGTGAAATTGCTAATCAATTTTGCGATGACCAGTAAATCGTCACGAACAAAATTATCGCGTTTGCCATTTACGGTTAATTGATGCGAGTTCACCCAGGGTGAACCAGGCTTGTAACTGTAGGCGATATCAAATGCTGGCGCGAGCTGCCATGGCGCGCGCGGGCCGGGTAAGATAAAACCAACATTTTTGCTATGGTCATCGTGGTTGCGCGCAATAATGTTAAACACCATGCGGCGATAAATTTCCACGGCGTCTGCGCGCGTCAAACGTAGTTGCCGCGCGACCGAAAATAATTGCTCATAGCTGTAATGGCCAGGCATTTTGAAATCGGCGTGATCCATGGCGCAGAGCGATTGGTAATGTAATTTATGATTGCCGATGCGATCAAAACGCTGTGTTAAAAAATGCGCTCGCGCGCCGTCGATTAATAATTCGCAGGGTGCCATCGCAATACCTGCATCTTTTGCCATCAAATAATAAGCGTACTCCATGCGTCCGAAACCCTGTGGATCACCAAAGGTTTCGCGGTTGTTTCCGTGTTCCACAATCCCATCAAATTTTAATAAATAGTGCTCAAAACCTTCCGGCGCGTCCACTTGGCCGGAGCGAATTTCGGTGCGGCTTTTATTAATGGCTACCAAGGCTTTTGCACGCGCACCACCGGCTGAGGTGCCCACTTGCAGGATGGCCGTTAAGTCATCATTACCTGCATTGTGTAGCTGGCTACTTACGCCCGTACGTTGGTCCAACACCTGTTGCGCCATGCCGATCAATGAATCCAGTTCAAATTTATTATTGGTGCTTTGCGTTTGGCGCAGCGCAGGCGCGTATTCGAGTGCGCCCATCCCGCGCTTACCACTGTAGAGCAGTCGCTCCAACGGATTAAAACTCTGCGGGTCGCGGCCATTGCGTGCCAGCCATGCATTGATTACCGCATTGCCGAAATCATCGGGTAAGGTATCGGCAAAACAGGCAGGTAAGCCTTTGTAAGTGGCGCGGTTGAGTTGGGGAAAATGAAAAATTCGGGTGCCATCCGCTTGGCTGGGCATATGCAGGGGAGCGATTTGCACTCCGGTGCGTACCCATTCGGGCGTGTATTCAAAGGTTGCGCTGGCTGTGTTTGGTGCCCAAGCAAGGGCGCCGACCAGTTTGTCCCACAACCAGACTTCAGCGAGGTTTTGCATTACCAATCCAACCTTGGCTCTTCTACGCCTTCAGTAGTGCGGGTAGTAGTTGTTTTTTTATAGCCGGGAGTAGTGCGCGCGCGCTGTCGCTGTTTGCCGCGCAGTTTCAATTGTTCCAGCGGGCTGGGTGGTGTGGCAGGTAAAAAGTTGTCTAGCTGTTCCAACGCATTCAGGGCGCGTAATGCGGCCACCATGTTTTCCAGCTTGCCGCTACCCGCTACCAATTGGCGATAACTTTTGGCGGTTATGCCTATTTCATCGGCGAGTGCTTGTTGCGTCATATTCTGCTCGAGGCGTAATGCTTCCAGTCTGTTGCCTAGCTCGGCGGCTACTGATGCATTGGTCATACTATGGAAGTTCATAAAGAGTAATTTATTACCTTATTAATCAAATAATAGCCATTTGTAGGTTAATTTATACCCTTTATTTTGACTTATCAATATTTAGATAATTTATTACCCTTTATGTCGTTTATTTGTTATTAAGAGGTAATAATATATCTTTTATTGTCTGATAACGGCTATATTTTATTGCATGATCTAAAGGATAAATGGCGCGGCGATAAAATTTGAATTGGGGCAGGCAT
>CAIOHY010000507.1 GCA_903858205.1 uncultured Cellvibrio sp. | reverse complement strand
GTAGTCAAGGCGCGGCAAAATTTTTGCCGCATTATTGTCAAGCTATTTTTGAAAGATTTAGTTCTGAGATTCTAAAGTCCAGATTTATTAACTCACACTTATCGCACCAGGCTATTCAAGGGTGACGGGATAGTAGTCAAATTCGCAATAGCCGGAATTGGAATCGCAAATTTCAATAAACATATAGACTTTCTGCGGCACTTTATTAATGAGTGGATAAATATCCTTTTCATGTGCAGAGCCATCGCAAGACATATAAAAATCGTTGGTGTATTCGCACACCCAACTCCCTGTTTGATCACAGCGGCGACCAGCGCCACACACCTGCGAATGAATCAGCAAACTACCTGCCAAGGTTGGGCGATCATTAACTCGCAAAGACACTGTGTAATCTTCAAGACTGTTTACATCCCAAAAGATTTCATAAAGCCCATCGTAAAGATAGGGGCTAAGGGCTAGTGGAGGATGATTGGATTGAGCGGTGTCTGTATCGTAGCTATCGATAATATCGAAAGCGCGCAATTCAGGAACATAGTTTTCATGAGGATCATCTACCGCAACAGTTTCACCGCCACAGCCAGACAAAACAACGGTAAAGAAAAACAATATTGTAGCAGGCAGGATTTTGATCATGGCACAACTCCGTAGAAGTATACGAGGTTGATGCTAGAGCTGAACCACTGAATCCTACCTGAACAATGCGAGCGACAAAAAATTAATGGCGTAAACGCAGCGCGGGTTTTAAATTTACTGAGCCATCTTCCTCAAGCTGCGCGTGCTGCGTCGAATCCGAATTGAATACCACCACAATTGGCTGCATAAAGAGAGGGCGACGCACAAACCACAAATGCCAACCAAAACTTTCAAGGCTGTTCAAGGCGAGCATTTGGGATTGATTGAGATAACGGCCCAACTCGATAGGGATGGCTTTTTGCACGCCACGCCGGTTATCAATAACCTGCTGCAAACGCTCAGCGAGGGTGGATTTCACGGTTGACTTTGACGCTACTGGCTCCGGCATTTTGCAACTCCCTTAACCAATTAACTAACCCTAACGCAATCATCATGATGACATGTGACGCACCTCGGCTCAGTGTCACGAGAATAATCCCTATTGTCAAAAACCGTGTTGGAATATCCAGATGGGCTATCAGCATGCTTTTACATAATTGATATGCACAACAAACCCATCTACCCGTTAGAATCGCCACCATTATAAGAACGACAACTCGGTCGCCTACTTACATCAAAACAGGGCTTACTCCATGATCCAGACCCATTTAAACCATCCAGTTATTAAAAAATTATTGTTCATCGCCAGCCTTTGTATTAGCACCAGCATTGCCGCTAGTGCGATGGCGGATAACAAGGACGCCGAGTTGCTTGCCAAAAAAGTGGAACAATTGCGTATTGCGATGATTAACGGTGATGAAAAAGCGCTACGCCAACTTTCATCACCGCAACTTAGCTATGGTCATTCAAGTGGCAACATAGAAGATCAAGCCACATTTATCGAAAAAATCGCCAGCGGAAAATCCGATTTTGTCACCATGGAATTAGCCGACCAAACCATTAGTTTTTCGGGTGATGTCGCATTGGTTCGCCACAACTTGAATGCTGATATTAAAGATGGCGGAGTACCAAACAAAATTCACTTGGGCGTACTACTTGTGTGGCAAAAACAAGCGGGGGAATGGAAACTGCTCGCGCGTCAGGCATTTAAATACCCACCAAAAATGTAAGTATCATCAAGATAAAATTAGAGACAACGATATGAAACTCTACGGCAGCTACACATCACCTTTTGTTCGTCACGTGCGAATTGTACTTTTGGAAACCGCACAAAATGTTGAATTTATTGAGACTGATCAAGCGGGCAGTACAGCAAAATCCCCAACACAACGAGTTCCATTTCTTGAAGACGGCGAAGTCTTTTTAACTGACTCCGCCTCCATCACTAAATACTTGCGCGAGAAAGCAGGACAAGACTACTGCAGAACCGCTCAAGAGCTGGATGACCTGTGCCTGGTAAACACAGTGATGGATGCGACGGTCAATTTATTTTTTATCAAGCGCGATGGTGTAGACATAACTGCCGTACCTTATCTGCAACGTCAGGCCGCTCGCATTCAGTCAACACTAGCCGAACTGAACCAACAGCAATGGCCGATCAGCACGCCTTACAACGATGCACAAATCCGCTTCGCTTGTTTTATCGGCTGGGCAAAACTTCGCAACCAAATCGACTTTTCTCCTTACAAAAATCTGGAGACATTTTATGCAAATATACTGGGTTACAATCACTTTGTAGCAACACAACCGCCACAAGGTTAACCCAACTGAAAAAAACAAAAAGGCGCAACTTGAACCTAAACAAGCTGCGCCTTTTTTATTGCCTAAAAAAAATCAAACCCCGTAAACGATTTTCGGTTTACGCAGCTGTCGAATGGTGTACGCCAGGAATGCAATTGCAATAACGGCAGAAACCGCCCACAACTGTGCGAAATAGATGGCATTAACATTACCGCCTAGCAATAGATCTTTAATCAATACCTGATGCCCAAGAACGGGAACCCAGCGGAACCAATCAGCGTAAGCGCTGGGATTGAACAGGGTGTAAAACAGCGGAACCATCGGGATAAACACCATCAACCCCATATAGGTTTGCGCATCTTTAAAACTGCGCGCAAAAAGAGAAATTAAAAATTGTAACGCCGTGGCGAGCAACGCGAGCGAAGCAAGCACGACGAATACGCCTGCCAATTCCAGTGGCGATACATCGACCCGCAGCCCTAGCTCTTTGAATGGCACATAAGCAAAGGCGGCGATTAAAAGCGTCACTTCCACTAACACCACCATCAACGTGAGTGAAAAACTGTTGCACCATTTTCCTAACACCAATGCAGTGGACGAAGCAGGTGTAATTAACAGTGATTCAAGCGAGCGGCGCTCGCGCTCACCGGCGGTCATATCGGCACTAAAACCGACACTCGCCATAAACGCAGTAAGAATTAACAGCATGGGCAAACTCGCCATCACAAAAAAGCCCATTTTTTCATCGCTCGCGATATTGAGATCGCGAATAAAAACCGGGTTGGCAATGCCGGGAGAAATACCGCGCGACAGCAGGCGCAAACTTCCCATGCGCCCATTCCAGCTCCAAATTTGCTGGCGCACAAAATTAATGGGGCCTTGCAACTTTCCATTGGTTGCATCGAATACCAATGCCAACTCAATCGATTCACCCGTCGCAAATTTTTCGCGCGCATCTTTGGGTATTACCAAGGCGTAACCCAGCTCACCTTTTTCTACTTTTTGATACGCATCATCACCTACTGCATCAACCTGCACGCCGCGCTCTTGCAACCAATCGATCAACGAGGGTAATTGCTCGGCACCAACAACAGCCAGTTTAATTGGCTCATTGTTGGTCGCTTTGGATTGATTACTCATATGAATAATAAACAGCGAAGACGCAACAAACACACCGACAAAATATACCGGCATGAGCAGGGTCATACGCAGGCTTTTGTTGTCACGTAAGGCATCGCGCCATTCTTTCCGAAACACTATGCCGATTTTAGTCAACAATTCCGCAAGCTTAAACGAATTACGCATGATGCAACTCCTGTTGCGACTCAACTAAATTTATAAATGCCTCTTCCAGATTGTGGGATTTTCCCGCATCCAGAATCGCTTCAAGATTGCCGTCGGCCAAAGTTTTTCCATGGGAGATGACAATAATACGGTCACACAAACCACTGACCTCATGCATCAAGTGACTGGAAAAAATCACGCAACGCCCCTGCTGTTTTAATTCATGTAACAGGCGACGTACAGCCCGTGTAGTGATCACATCCAAACCATTAGTTGGTTCATCTAACAGCACATGCTGAGGCTGATGCACAATTGCACGGGCCAATGCTGTCTTCATACGTTCACCCAATGAAAAGCCTTCTGCACGACGCTCGGCAATATTCGCCATACCCAACCAATCAATTAATTGAGTAATCGATTTTTCCATCGCATCGCCTTGCAGTCCCTGCAACTCACCGAAGTAGCGAATATTTTCCCGCGCAGTTAAGCGTTTGTATAAGCCCGTATCATCAGGTAACACACCCAATTGTTGCCGCGCCGCATTGGGATTTTGACTCACTTGATGCTCATTCACCCAAACATCGCCGGAGGTTGGTTGTAACAATCCATAAATCAAACGCATTAATGTTGATTTTCCTGCGCCGTTTAATCCGAGCAGCCCGGTAATTTCTCCGTCATTTAAGGTAAAGCTGACATCATCCAGAGCTGTGATCACATTCGGCGCAGCAGATTTTTTTAATCCAGGCAATTTGAAACCGCCCGTTTTCTTAGCCGCAAAGGTTTTGCTGAGATGCTCGACACGAATCATTATTCTGCACTCCCTGTTGATGATGTGCTCGCGGACGATGAGCTGTTTATTTTTTTCTGATTCGCACCTAGCACTAACGGCAGCGGCTTAATTTTTTCTACGCAATCTGCGTTTACATTCTGCATAGACGCTCGTTCGATAAACTGTGCAATCAGCTGCGGCACACAACCTTCGGTTGAAATAGAGTGATTACCACCCGCCGCACTCAAACTGGTTGAGTTTGGCAAATGCGCCGCGACGATTTGTGCCCACACATCGGGCGTCACCGGATCATGCTTACCCGATAGCAGCAGCGCAGGCACATCGCTCTTGATTGGTTGCCAATAATCCTCCGGCAATTTTGCTTTAGGCCAGAGCGCGCAAATGGGTTGCATTTCTTTTACAAAGGGAACACCAAAAAACGGGACGCTTTGTTCAACATCCGCTACCGATAACTGTGGCCAATCTTCATTGCAAATCACGCTGTAACGCATGCCTTCTGCAATATTCATTAGTTGCGCCTGATCCGCCGATAGCGCCGACAAGGCCGCTAGCAAACGATAATCTTCCTTTTCAGCGAAACTGATTGCACGCGGCAATAGCACGGTCAAATCGCGCGAATAGAGTGACATAAACAGCAATGAGGAAAATGTACGCGGCGTTAATCGCAGCGATTCCGTTTGTTGGTTGCGTGGATGTTCATAAGCTATTTCCAGCGGCTCACCC
>CAIOHY010000506.1 GCA_903858205.1 uncultured Cellvibrio sp. | reverse complement strand
TGCGCCGTCGCCCAAGTGCGCGAGAGTACATAGTCGCTGATTGGTGTGACCGGTAAAATTTGAATGCCTACGCGTGCATAGAGAAGTTTAGCGAAGAAGGTATTGAATTCCTGAATATTGTGCCGGAGGATACCCATGGCGATTTCATTTTCTGGCTTGAGCACGCGAGTTTCGGTTGTGCCGTCTTGCAGCTTGACGTTAACGACTTCACGGCTGAGTCCTTTGAAGACACTATTGTCAGGTGTAATCTGATACCAGGCTTGCGCACTGCGAATCTCACCAGCTGTCATGATCGCGCCCAGCGCTTGCATTTGTGGATTGTTGATCGCGAGGCCCCACAGCGCGAGGGCGTAATCGGCGTTGATCGATTCGCTGGATGACTCTGTGTTGGGGCCATTTGTGTTCGGGCCTGAATCTGCTGCATTGCGCATCAGGAACCAGTCATAGGCACGCATGACCGGATAGTGCTCATCATCGAGGCTAGGATTGGCGATGTCACGGACGAGGGTATTGACCTTTTCTTTGTAGTTATTCAGCCAGGTGTTTTGCTGTTCGAATCGGGCGATGACGGCAGCGGCATAGATAAAATAACCGTAATGAAACATGTGGTCGTTGTAGAGGGCGTTGCCATAGTCTTGTTCACGGCCGACCAGGCCGCGCACGGTGACCGTACCTGAGTAAGTCGTATCGTAAACAAAATTATTTTTCTCGAGCGGCCCTTTGTCTTTGTAGGTGCCATCCGTCGGATCTTGGCCATCGAACCAAGGTTGGATCGTGAGCTTCATGAAATCAACGGCTTGATTGCGTAATGTGGCGTCTCCTATTTCGTGTGCGATCAGCGCCATGCGGGTGAAGCGGAAGAGATGCTTGCCGCAAATATAGGAGTCGTTGGTGCAGTGGGGGAGGTAGTTTTTACCTTCTTCCAAGTCTTCACTCAGGATACGTCGTATGAGGGGATAGTCGGCGACTTTGATACGCTTCTTGCCGAGCCAGATCGTATCGGCATCGCTAGTGTCGGCACCTGTAAATAAATCGGGGACGGTCAGCTTTTGGATCCAGTTCAATCCCACCACCGCTTTCATGGTGCCATGGCTTGACGGATAAGTCAGATCAATAAGCTGGGGATTAGATAGCATCGTCAGATGCGTTTTTTCAAATGCCATCATCATTAAGCTAGTGCCTGATGTGGCGGTGTTCATTTTGTTCGATGTCCATCGATACTGGATCTCTGCTTTGCCACCGGGCGCGTAATTCGTTAAAACCTCACTGCTCACTGGATAGTCATTGGCGTACTGACTGAGTAAATTTTCGCGTTCTGGAAACAGCTTGGGATCGCCTTCGTCTTTATCATCGACATAAGCAGCGCGCAGTACACCCTTGAACGGCTCAGCGACAACATAAGCGAATTTGGCCGTGTCCCAATTCAGTGTCACAGCAGCAGAGAAAAATAGTAGCGCTACTTTGTCGCGCTTCGGGGCGCTTTGTCCATTATCCTCAGCAATGCGATAGACAATCCGAAACGCCTTTCCGGTTAGCGTCGGGGCCGCAGCAGAATCGAACAGGCTTGATTGTTTTGTGCTGATCTTATCCCAGTCGCCTGCCTCGGCCACGGCCTTGATCGTCACTTGGCCGGAGTCTGTAGGTTTGCTGAGTTCGGCGAACATAATTTGCGGACGCAAATTGTTGTAAAGCACGGTGATGAAAGGGGAGCCCACGGCCGCAATGAGCTGCATGCGCTGGTCACTTGCACCCGTCGTGTCAAGCCAACTTGTGCGGATTGTCAGCTCATCATAGCGATCTATTTTTCGGGCGAGGGTGGGTGGTGCCGGGGAAGTAGCATCAGCGTCTTTTTTGTAGCTCAGGCGCAGAGAATTGCGGTCGTCCGGCTGGACGTTATAGAGTACATAGTCGCGCAGATAGGGGTTGCTTAAATTGGTTTCCGTGTCGCCCGGCTTGGCCACAAAGCGTTTCCTGGGAAACTGGACGTCAATCCGGTTGTCACTGTCGCTGAGCATTACGGCGTTAGGAAATGGGTAGATGGTGCGCGCGTTTTCATTGGCGCTGGACGCTTTGGAAGCTGATGTCGATGCGCCATCATTGACATAGAAAAATCCTTTGTACCATTTGCCAGTTGGGAATGGCCGACCAGTTAGTCCGGCGACAAGTGGACCTTGGTCGGGATGTGAAATGCCGTTGGGCTTGCTGCGACCAAGCGTTGTTGCCGGGTTGGCTGTGGATAGCGGCGCAACAGTGGGATCGCCGGGATTAGGATCGTCTTTGATCAGCGGATCGCTAGTGGTGCCGGTGGTGTTGACTCGCATGATGGAGGGGGCGTATCCGACCCGGATGAGGGATCCTGCGCGCGCGACCGCTGTTGGGGCTGCCGAGGTACCCAGACCGCCGCCAATTTCAACGGTGCCGTCTAATGCCGGCGCCGGTCGCACATTGGCGAGGTTGGATAGGTCGCCGGACTGTTGCGCAGATTTTTCGCCAGAACATCCCGTAATAAAAAGGCTCATGACCAATCCGGACAGCGCCCATACCGATAGCTTCATAGTTCATTCCCCTGAGTAAAGTTTTTTGCTCTCGTTAACAGAATTTTTCTGTAGTGAGGTAGTTACCAATCAGATAGGGAACAACACTTTTTTAATTGTTCATTAATGGTATTTCTTGTCTCCCTTTTGCAACGATATTGGCTTGTTAGCGTGATGGCCTTTTTTGAATGGATGGTATTGTTGCGGGCAATAGTTTTGTCATTGCCGATTTTGATTGATGTGAAAAAATAAATCGTTTGTTCTAGCTATGCCGCAGCCAAAAATAGCCAAGCCTACTGATTGAGATTGAAGAATTGAGCGCGCCATGAATTCGCATTTATCGTCTTCCTTAGTTCCTGCATTGCTGGCCGATCTGAATGATCCCGGTTTGGTGGGTCAACTTGTCGTTCTGACGCTGTGTTTAATGGCTGGCTGGGGATTGTCGCGGGTGTTAATGAATATGTTTAGTGCGCAGGACAATAAGCCTGCTGTCATCTCGCCCCCTGTTGCGAGTTTTTTGCGGGTGCTGTCGCCACTGCTGTCGGTCCTGTTGATTGCGATTGCCATTCCTGTTCTTGGCAGATGGCAGCATGTTGGTTTACTGCGTGTGGCCTTGCCGCTGCTGATTTCTTTTTTATTGATACGGGTCGTATTTTTTCTGCTGCGCCGGGTGTTTGTGCGTGGCGGAAAGGTGGGAACTATCCTGCTGGGCTTTGAGAAGGTGTTTGCGCTAACGGTGTGGCTTGGCGTCGCGCTGCACCTCACGGGCCTGCTGCCTGAGATGGTGCAGTACCTTGAGGAGACAACGATTCCTGTTGGTCGACATCAAGAATCATTGCTGGTCATTTTGCAGGCGGGCTTGTCGGTGGTGGTGACCCTGATTGTGGCGCTATGGGCTGGCGCTGTGCTCGAGCAACGGCTGATGCAGCTTGATTCGGTGCACTCGTCGGTGCGGGTGGTGCTGGCGCGGGTGGCGCGTGCGATGCTTATTTTGCTCGCGGTGTTGGTTAGTTTGTCGCTGGTGGGCTTGGATTTGACGGTGCTGTCGGTGTTTGGTGGCGCACTCGGTGTGGGTATTGGTCTTGGTTTACAAAAACTCGTCAGCAGTTATGTGTCAGGGTTTGTGATTTTGCTCGAGCGTAGTTTGTCAATTGGCGACCTGATTACGGTGGATCGCTTTAGCGGCCGGATTGAGCAGATCCGCACCCGCTACACCGTTTTGCGCAGCGCCGATGGGGTGGAGTCGGTGATACCGAATGAAATGCTGGTATCCATTCCGGTTCAGAATCTCTCGATGGCTGAGCGCACAGTGCGCGTTGGCGCGAAGTTCTCGGTGCCTTGTAGGGTTGAGATTGAATCGGTATTGCCTCGCTTGCAGGCTGCTGCAGCTAGTGTGGCCGGGGTGCTGGATCAGCCAGCGCCGCTGAGTTTGCTGCTGCAGCTGGGGCCTGAGCGGCTTGAGTTTGAACTCGCATTTTGGATCGCGGTACAAGATAAAGACAATCACGCCGTGATTCTCTCGGCGGTGAATATGGCTTTGTGGCGTCTGCTGCAACCGTTTTCAACACTGGACATGCCAAAAAAGCCCGATTAAGGCATCGATCAGTCCCAATCCGATAACTATTATTCTCAAAAAGACATTTAATGCCTCCAATAGGGGGACGTAGATGCCGATAAGCTCCAAAACCACGTACAATTTCGGGGTTTGCCGAGAGTTGCCCAAGGTCATTGACCTGACCGCCGCACTTTCCGGCTATTTACGGAGAAAAAATGAATTTCACTTCAGGCTTGGATCTCGTCCTCGACTTTCTTTCCAACGGCATTACCCGCGCGTCGGCTTGGCAGGTCGTGATTGCGACGCTGGTCATGACGCACATTACGATTGCTGGTGTAACGATCTTCTTGCACCGTTGCCAGGCCCACCGCGCACTGGATCTGCATGCGATCCCTAGCCATTTTTTCCGTTTCTGGTTGTGGTTAACGACCGGTATGGTCACCAAAGAGTGGGCAGCGATTCACCGTAAGCACCACGCCAAATGCGAAACCGAGGAAGATCCGCATAGCCCGGTTACCCGTGGCATCAAAAAGGTTCTGTTTGAAGGCGCCGAGCTGTATCGGGCGGAGTCGCGCAATCGCGAGACGATTGAAAAATATGGTCATGGCACACCGGACGATTGGATCGAGCGCAATCTCTACACCAAGCACTCGGCACTGGGCGTGGCGCTGATGCTGGTGCTGGATGTTCTGTTTTTTGGCGTGATTGGTATCACCGTTTGGGCAGTTCAAATGATGTGGATTCCGATTACTGCGGCTGGCATCATCAATGGTATTGGGCACTACTGGGGCTATCGTAATTACAATTGCAGTGACGCATCGAACAATGTGTTCCCGATCGGCATTCTGATCGGTGGCGAAGAGCTGCATAACAATCACCATACTTTTGGGACGTCTGCCAAGCTGTCGAGCAAATGGTATGAGTTCGATATCGGCTGGATGTATATCTCGATTTTGGCGGCGCTTGGTCTGGCCAAAGTCAAAAAAATCGCACCGGAGCCGCGCTTTGATCGCGAGAAGCTGGTGTGCGACTTGAACACACTGCAGTCTGTCGTGGCTAACCGCTATGACGTGATGGCCAAATATGCCGGTTCATTGAAAAGCACCTGGCGCGAAGAGATGGTCCGGCTTAAGCAAAAATCGGTACTGGAGCCTAGCTTTCTGAAGTCAGCGAAGACGCTGATTCAGCGTGAGCCGGCCAGCCTGCAAAGTACACAGCAACAGCAACTGTTGGAGCTCTTTAAGCACAGCAAGGCACTGCAGACTATGCACGAGATGCGGGGTGAGTTGACGGCTATCTGGGAACGTTCGCATGCCAGCAGCGATCAATTGCTGTTGCAGTTGCGTGACTGGTGTGCCCGGGCAGAGGCTTCCGGCATTCGCTCGTTAGAGGAGTTCTCGCTGCGTTTGCGTAGCTATGCGTGAGTGAATTGCGGGTCCCAGGTCTTTCTGGTTTGGGTG
>CAIOHY010000505.1 GCA_903858205.1 uncultured Cellvibrio sp. | reverse complement strand
TATAATCCGTACAAATCAATACATCAACACGATTTTGCCAACACAAAAAAGGCAACAGCACCTGTTTCCAAATAGCAGTGAAAATGTGTTGCCATAGTTTATGCCATATTCCGGAGGAAAAAAGACGCCTCCTTGCACCGATAGCGCTGTCTAATTCCAACAAGACGAGCTCGGATGCTTGGCATAATCGCAAAGCATTGACGAGTTCTTGCAGGTACGTTTTAGTTCCTGTACTGGCCAACCGAAGGTCTCTGGTATCTAGTGCAATCCTCATTTTTAGGTATATTTACTCCCTCCGTATGCAATTTCTGCAAAGATATAATTACCTGTTCATCGGCTGTTTGTTAGTGCTTTTTCTAAGTAGTTGTAAAAAAAATATTACCGAAAGAAAAAGAGTCTTCTTTGAAGATGCAGAAGATGGCATTGCCGATAATATTCTGACCATTCACCGGGATGGTTATTCCACAGGTCGTATTGTTCGCCCCTTTGGAGGCAGTAACGTGATTGGAAATTTTAATAATTCCAAAGTAACTATTGAACTTGACAGCGTTCCGCCACATAATATGATCTATGCCTCCTTCGATCTTTATGTTCATGATAATTGGGAAGGTAATCGAATTGGCCAATATGGTGTGGTAGATGTGTGGAATATCATTGTTAATGGATGGTATCAATTTTCCACTACTTTTTCCAACAACAATAACTGGCCCCAAGCTTACCCTGAATGGATCGGATCGGCCACGATGCCTGCCAGAAGCAATGCCAGCAACATTCAGTTACCCGGCTATTGTGCACTAGACACCGTTATTAATGGTACTTCGCGCTATAAAATTGCGTTCTCGCGCCCCCACACGGAAAAGAATATAAAAATAGAATTGAGCGATGCCCTCCAAGGGCCTATTTGTGATCGTTCCTGGTCTATTGATAACGTGTATATAGAAGTGATTACCAATTGATGAAAACTATTTATTTACACGGCAGTCCTGATTATTATGGTTCCGGTAAAGTACTATTGGAGATACTTCGTATTCCGGGAAACGCTTCCAACGCGCTGGTCATTTTTCCGCATGAGGGCCCTCTCTGTGCGGCCATTCGATCCATGGGGATTCCCTTGTATATTATCAATATGGGTGTGCTGCGTCGTAAATACCTAAGTCCATGGGGAATTGCGGGCCGCATATTTTGTTGGATTCGTTCGGCTATTCAAATCAGAAAGATCATTCGCCGCGAGAAAGTAGATCGTATTTATGTCAATTCTCTCAATATCGTGATTGGACCCTGGCTCAAAACGCAGAAAGACCTCCCCTTGATCTGGCATCTTCATGAAATAATCGAACAAACTAATTTGTTGTATCTTTTTTTACACCGTCTCTTACAAAAAGCAGATACGATCATTGCGGTATCAAAAGCCACCAAAGCGCATTGGGAAAAACGTCCACTATCCACCCCAATACAATTACTCTATAATGGATTTTCTTTTGCTCACACCCTGTCCAATACCCCTTCGCCCTTAACTATCAACCCAAAAGAGCCTATCGCCAATAGCATCGTGCTGGGTATGGTAGGAAGAATACAGCACTGGAAAGGACAATCTTATTTATTAAGTATTATCCAAGAGTTGATCTTACTTTCTGATTTTAAAAAAATGGGAAGCTTTAAGGTTTTAATTGCGGGAGATGCTTATCCCGGCTCTGAATATTTAGCTCAGGAGCTACAAAAAGAAATTGAAGACAAAAAGTTAACAGCATATGTAGAATACCTCGGCTATGTAGAGGATATTCCTAGTCTCTTACAACAACTTGACCTTTTGATAGTGCCGTCCCTTAAACCGGACCCACTCCCCACGGTGGTACTTGAAGCGATGTTTGCGCAGAAGGCTGTAGTGTCTACCCCGCAGGGAGGGTGTCTGGAAATGATTGAAGAGAATGTAACTGGCTTTTTTATTCCGTTGGAAGATGCCAAGGCCAGTAGTCAAATTTTACTGGATCTTATGCTTCAAAAAAATAAGTTGGAGGAAGCCGGAAGGCAAGGACAAAAAAGAGCCTATGCATTATTTAGCCTCGAGACTTTTCAACGAGAATGGCGAAAGATTCTTCCATGAT
>CAIOHY010000504.1 GCA_903858205.1 uncultured Cellvibrio sp. | reverse complement strand
GGGCAAATCGCGGCCTGGAAGTAAGGTGAGTATACTAACTATGAGTGTCCAGAGCAGGGCTGGACCTGCTTTCCGGAAAATCATGCATTAATGACCGATAAGTTTCTTAACAGTCTGTGCTTCTTCTTGCGATGGGTAGAGCACCACATCAACTTTCTGCCAGATGGCAGTTTCGAGATTAAAAAAATACTCTATCTCTTTTTTCAGCGCTGCGGTGGGCTGTAAATTGTATTCGCGCTGTAGGCGTTCAAAATGCAAATCATGGCCATAAAAAACACTGTGAATTGCAGGAAAGGCTTGCAACATATCAACATAATTTACCGCAACATGGGGGCGATTCAATAGAACGTGGGATACACCGCCCTCGGTGCCCAATAGCCATTGTCTAAATTTACCGACATGCTCAGCCCCATACACCACCTCTACTCCTAATTGTTGTAGTTTGGGCGTGTACTCAGGATCAAACCACAAATTATCAGGCCAGAATTTTACCGTGAACCCCATTTTTTGCAGGCCAGTGATAATCGCCAATGTGGAACGGGAACCTGCATCGCGGTCAGGTTGCAGCACATAGTGATCGATAACAACGACACAAGGTTTTTTCCAGCTGCGATCTTTCGCTTTAAAAACACACTCGGCGTTGTTGTAGTGTTCTGCCAGTACATCTTTCCATTTTTCAAAAAATTTCTGTTGATTAATGACCTGATAAGCTTTGATTCCAGAGCCAGTATCGGTGCCATTGGAAATGCCTTCATAGTGCACAATTACCGATGCAGGCTGGTAGTAAACTTTTTTACCCGCCGCGCGGATTTTAAAAGCGAGATCGGTATCTTCGTAATAGGCGGGCACATAATGTTCATCGAACAGCCCCAGCTGAATAAAAAAATCTTTATTAATTAACAGTGAAGCACCTGAACAATAATCAGCTTCTTTTAAATAATTAAATTCAGGTAATTGTGGATTTTGCAAGCGACCGTAATTCCAGGCTGAACCATCGCGCCATAAAATACCACCAGCCTCCTGCAAACGGCCATCGGGATAAACCAGTTTAGAACCCACCATCCCGCAGTCATCATGTGTGGCAAACACATCCAACATGCTATCCAGCCAACCATCAGTGACTTCAGTATCGTTATTTAATAAATAAATATACTGACCCTTCGCCAAAGAGACTGCTCGGTTGCAAGAGCGCAAAAAGCCTAAATTTTGCGGATTGACTTCATAACGCAACCCCTGCACCTGCTGCAGGCAGTGCATGTCGTGATCAGGAGAACAATCCTCCACAACAATCACTTCCACCAGAACCTTGGGCTGATAGCGCGCAATAGAAGCCAAACAAGTAAGTGTGATGGGTAAATTGCCATAGCTCGGAATGATTACGGAAACGATTGGTGCGGCCGATGACGGCACAACCAGGGTGCTCAATACCCGCTGAATTTCGTCTTGAGGAATTACACCAGAAGCAGCAACCGCTGGCAGGTTCGGCTTGCCGCTACGGCGCCACATCTCGTAATGCACCACACCTTCAAACAACGGCCCTGCAAGACGGTATGCAAAACCAGCTAATGTATTTTTTATACGCGGACTCAATGGCAGCTTTTTGTAAGTGTTACGCGCAACGCGCTGCAGTTTTGGTTTAAGCGCTGCAGCAAGTACATCAGTCTCTCCGCGCACCAAACGGGCAAGAACACGCAAGGGTTTGGTAATTTGCCAGGAATTGGAATTAATTATTTCAGTGTAATTTGCGTTAACTTCATTCAGTTGCCGTGTCAGCTCTTTATTTTCGCCTGCGCTATGAAGCAGTTGCTGCTTTTGGGCATCGAGCTGCTGCTTTTGGGCATCGAGCTGCTGCGACTGCAGATCAAGCTGATGATTAGCATTATACAATTGCCCGACCAGATCTTTTACCTGTTGGCTCAGCTGAGTGATTTCATCACCCAACCTGGCAATATCTTCCTGCGCTGCATCAAACTCACTGTGCAGGTTTCTCTCTCTGATACGCGCATCATGAAGCTCAATATCCAAACTCTTGGCCCATTGAGTTCTTTCTTCCAATTGCTGTTCCAGAGATTTAGCCCAAGCCGTACGCTCTTCCACCAGCCCGGCTAACTCTTTTGCATTAGTACTTTTGTAAACATGTTCGATTGCAGATCGTTCGATACCATCGAGCAATAGAAACTCTGCATCCAAATGATTTTTATTTTCCTGGTAAAACTGCAGCAGTTCGGCATTAGCCTGTTGATTATCAGCTGCGAGCATGTTCTTAAATAGTAAATGGGCTTTAGCCACAAGGCTTGGACAATTTGGATCATTGACCAGTGCCGACTCGTCAAAGTTGGTATGCCTAAGATTTTCATCGAGAAATTCATTGGCAAACTGATCAACTAATACGGGATCTACACTTAAATTCAATTGCTTTGCTAAATTCTGGATATGAGATACCGGAGACTCAATCAACTGATCGTAGTCCAATACAATCAAGCGCAGGTCTTGCGATTCGGTCACGATGGATAAGTTGTAACTTAACCAAAGCAAATACCCTTTTTTGATCGGAGATTTATTTCGTTTCAATAAAGAGTTGGCAACACTCAGTGGATGGCGCAAACATAGCACATACTGCACTTCACAATTCATACGTGTAAAAACCAGTTTCCAAAATTTTAACAGTTTGGAAACTCGTGGATCTTTAAAACCAAACACAGCCGTGTTCCTGGTTTTGTCATTCAATAAGGCTATTGCCTTGTCCACATAGCCCAACGCAACTAATTTATTGATGTCGTCATCGCTTACCAATGACAAACTAAACCAAGTCTGCCCAATTGCATCAAGCATTTCGATATTTAAATCATTAACCGACTTGTCTTCAAAAAAACCTTTGGGGTTATCGACCCCTGGTGGCAATAGGCTATCGCCCAGACTAACTCCCAAACAGGACAAGGCATTCATCACGGTGCTGGTTCCACTGCGATGCATACCAATAACTACAATCACTTTTTTAATCGTATTCACAAGCAATTCCGCTTTTTAAAAATGGTTTTATTCGCCCGAATATGCCGGGAACAAATAATGAATGATTTGTTCAACGCACTCTTCTACCGAATAACTACAAGTATCCAATACTAAATCCGGACATTCAGGGCGCTCGTAGACACTGTCAATGCCGGTAAAATTTTTGAGCTCGCCGCGCCGCGCTTTAGCATAAAGGCCTTTGACATCGCGCTTTTCACATTCACTTAATGGTGTATCAACAAAAATTTCAACAAATTCACTATCCGCAAATAAGCGTCTCGCCATTTGGCGCTCAGCCTGAAAGGGAGAAATAAATGAAGCCAATACAATCAAGCCTGCATCGACCATTAACTTTGCGACTTCCGCAACACGACGAATATTTTCGACGCGATCTGCCTCGGTAAAACCCAGGTCGCGATTCAGACCATGGCGCAGATTATCGCCATCGAGTAAATAGGTATGGCGCCCCTGTTCAAACAGTTTCTTCTCCAACAAATTTGCAATGGTGGATTTGCCCGAGCCAGACAGACCGGTGAACCAAATGCAACGTGGCTGTTGTTGTTTTGCCCCGGCGCGCGCGGTTTTATTCACTGTAAGCGATTGCCAGCGGATATTGGTCGCGCGGTAAAGAGGAAACTCAATATGCCCCTTACCTAAGAATTCTGATGTCTGCAAATCGACAAAATCAAAATCAGCATTGGTATCTTCATCAACACTGATTGGTTGAGCAGTACTGATATTGGCGATACCTGACTCGCCGGCATTGAGTTTTTTTGCTGAAAGATGTTCACCCGTTTTTTGATCCTGGCGATATTTGAGCGCAGTCACACTCACCAACAATTCTTGATCACCACGGCGCAATAAATAGGTTCGCCCCGCAACCAGCGGCCGCAGTGATTGCCAGATAATTTTAATTTGGTATTGATCAACAGTGAACGACACAAAAAATTCCTTTATGAACCAATAGTTTCAGCCGCAATTACGTGATCATTCCATACAACATTCATCGGCATCGGGAACAGACCTGTAAATTGATCGCGTACATCATCAATCATTTCTATCGACAGTAAATCGTCGTAGCGACTCATTAGCAAGGTTTGCTCAAGGCTAGGGGCGCTGACCAAACGCAAACGCACGCGATAGATACCTTTTTGAAAACCGCAGGTCATGTCGATGGATACACGCTTTTCGCCCGTAAATTGCGGGATAGGAATGCGTTTACCCGTGAGTTGCATTCCGCGATTATCGATAATGTCGATGATTAATACCGGTGCAGCTATCACAAGTGTCATTACAATATCGACATCGAGAGTAAGATTATGGTTAAACGCAAGGGTCGCGTGTTGCCCCATATTGTGGAAGTTTGCGTTGACCACATCAAATCCATGTACTGCAAAACCTTTCTCATGGCGCTTGACATCCAAGCTGCTACCCAATTCTGCAATGCGATCTTTTTGTACGATATACAAATAATCAGCAATCACATCATCAGGAATGCCCGCTTTGATAACGCGCCCCTTATCCAATAACATCGCTTGATTACAAAAGGCGCGCACGGCACTTAGATCATGACCCACAAACAACAGTGTGGTGCCGCGCTTTAAAATTTCTTCAATTTTGTTCAGCGCTTTTGCCTGAAAACGGGCATCACCCACAGACAATGCTTCATCGACAATCAGCACATCTGGATCGACATGCACCTGCACCGCAAACGCAAGACGAACCATCATGCCCGAGCTATAGGTTTTTACCGGACGCTCAATAAAATCGCCGATATCAGCAAAAGCGACAATCGCATCATAACGCGCATCAATTTCCCGACGAGTTAACCCCAAAATAGACGCATTGATATAAATATTTTCGCGGCCACTAAACTCTGGATCAAAACCACTTCCCAATTCCAGCAACGCGGCAACACGCCCTTTTGTCTCAACACTACCACTCGACGGCTGCAAGGTCCCTGCAATTATTTGTAATAAAGTACTTTTTCCGCTGCCATTCAAACCGATAATGCCGAGACTCTCGCCCTCACCTACACAAAAACTAATATCACTTAGCGCATCTATAGCCTGGCACGCATTCCGATCCAATTTCTCAACGTATTTTGGGAATAATGGATTGAGTAGCCTTCGCACCAGCGGCACCAAAAGGCGATTCAGGGGCGAATTCCAGATTAAATAAGTTTTGGAGACACGGCTGACGCGAATCATTTGAAACCCAATTGAGTATTAACAGATCGGCTAGGCTTACCGATGAGAGCTGAGCACATAAGATCAGCGAGATTGCATACCTAGAAGATAACCCGCTTTCAGCAGCGGGCAGTGTACGCCTAGTCACTCATTTGCAATACTCAGACATTCACATTTCAGACTGCCTCACACCTGAAGCATTCGCTAGAGTACTGCAGTGCTCATTTGCAATCTGCCTTCTTTCGCATAACATGGCGAGCTCTTGGCAAATATTGATTTTGGGGAATATTTTCAGTGAAAAAAATTGTCACCATAATACTAATATCCCTCGGGCTGACCGCTTGTTCTGCTGAGCAGGACCCCAATGTCGTAACCATAATTCTTGACGATGCAACAAGTGCGCACATCAATGCGGGCATGCCGCATTTTAACAAAGAAATTCAATCAATAGCGACAACATACTCCAGTGCCGTTTTCGATATCCCTTTGTGTAGCCCAACTACAGCGAACTATTTAACTGGCAGAATCGGTCGCGAGACCGGGATGACCAATTGTAATCCCAACGAAAATCTCCCAAACACGAGCGACGGACATGGCATTTTTCATAATGGTGCAAATGGGCTCATGACCGGAGGTGTCGGGGCATTCGATTTCCGTAACACACTGCTCACCGAGATGAAAAGCGCGGGCTATAAGGTCGGCTGGTTTGGAAAGTACCTAAATGGCCATGCAGGCAACAGTCTTACAAGTGTCATTGATGGAACATCCGTGCGAGTCGATTATAAAAATGCAGATCACCGCGCCTGGAAATATGCAAAAGACTTCGCCTACCAGCCAGTTCCGCCCGGCGTAGACACATGGAGAGCAGAGTACGATCACAGCATGGAGCCTGGTGTCTTTAAATTCAAAATACATTCAGCAGATAATCAAACCGTTGGCATTGAACAGGAGTGGACAGAATCCCCTAGGTTTAATCAAGAATTGCGGCAAGGTGAACACATTGAATATTTCAAATACGCAGTGAAGGAGTTTTTACAAGAAAATAAAGGTAAAAAGAAATTTTTAACACTGCGATTATTTAATCCGCACAATGCCCAACTTGAAGGGAAATTGCCCTATGTCACCTCCTGCAATGTAAAGCAAGCCTTACCTCATGCCAGCTTACGGTACCGTGGTAGCGTAGATCCTATGTCATTGCCACTCCCCGCATCACTCACGCAGTTTATGTCCACTGTGAGCGACAGCAAACTAAATTCACCAGACGAAGGGAAAAATGTTTTTCCTTGCGATGTACAAGATGGGCTAACTCATCAACAAATGTATGAGATGTATTATCGCTATGCGACGGCTGCCACTATTGAGGCATTACGTGACTACGATGATCTTGTGAAAGAGGTTATTG
>CAIOHY010000503.1 GCA_903858205.1 uncultured Cellvibrio sp. | reverse complement strand
TACTACCACCACAACGACTACAACAACATGTTAGTAGTGGGAGTTTCTGTTGTCTAAATAACTCTCCCACTCAAGAAATCTGGGAGTTTTTTATTATCATATTCTATTAATTTGATCTCTATTGAGGCTTTAATATCAAAAGGTCTGACGCCAATTTTCTCAAGAAATAACTTTGCGAGACGTTTATTCTCATCGGAACGACCTGAATCATAAACTAACTTATTGACGATTCTTATGCTATCGGGAAGGGTAATTTTTTCAGTTGCAGGAAAAAAAGCTTCTGATGGAAAAACATAACTACTCCCATCCTCTGTTTCAACTAAAACAATCTTAATATTACTAACTATGATTGACTTTCTTTGACTCGAAGATGCCTCACCTAATAATGCATAAAAACTGATAAGCCACTTGATATCTTTTTGTTGCAACCAAGCCTCAATAATTAACTTGTCGTCATATCCAATGATACAAAATGTTTCGGCTAATTCAGTCCAACTCCAACTATTGATATCGAGCGCATCAAGAAATGCTTCTTCTCGCTGGCTTTGCGGCGGTGGATTTGCTACCCACAAACCATCTGCATATTCAGTAAGTGTCTTTAAGTCTTTATCGCTTATAACGCCAGTAATTTTTGCTGGTCCTCGAAAAAGATCTGTACATTTAGCATGCGACTTGTTCTTTGTTGGCGTTAATGCTTCTTCTTCAAAGGCTTTAATAATTGCCATTTGAATTGGCTGGTAAAATTCAATTAAGTTATCTCTTGAATTAGGTAACACAGCTAAAAAACTTACCGTTAATAAACCTTGATCACGGATAGATATTAACGATTCCACAATCAGTTCAGAAATACCGTCACGTAACTGATCATTTCCACTGCAATCACGAACACTATCTCTAGCAACAGTTGAAGCAAACGGTGCATGTAGGTGAAAGCGCAAGTTAGAGGTCTCTTTTTCAGCAGGAAAATAAATAGAGACCTGGCCATGCTCTAATGGAACGATTTTCCATCTACTACCTTCGTTTTTTTTGTTCGGTTCTTCAACTAAGCTATAAGCAATGGCAATCTTACATTTTTCAGGTTTGCCATTCTCGTCTGTGACTTCAATCTCTTTCTGAAAATGTAACCAGTGTGAAACTTTTTCAGCTCCTCCCGGATGAAAGGAGCAAATATCAATACGCCCATTATCATGATCGATACGTTGCAAAGATCCAGCTTCTCCATTTGGGAGCTTATAATCAATCTTACGTATATGACTTAAAAACAGGAGGGTGTTGTCACTCAAGTTTCGTAAGCCTTTCTCGATTTCCGTTACCGCAATATTGGCAGATTTCTTTGGATTATCGAAAGGAAAAATAAAGCTTGTAATTTTGTCATCAATAGCAGGTTTTGAAACGCCCTTAGTTTCCGGAACAACTAAATCATGAATACGAAAGTGAAAATGACCAGAGTGTATTTCTGGTGTATCAGTATAAGCAAATACAGCTTTAAAACCGACACCAAATTTTCCAATACTAGTAGGGTCATCGCGTTTGGTGCCATTACTAAAACTAGTAATGGCTATTACGTCAGTTTCTGAAAATAAGCGATCACCATTGTGATTAAATTCAAGACAATCTCTGTTCAAGTTAAAATAAACAGTAGTGGCTTTTGTATCTTCAGCATTTTGAAGCAACTCAAAAATGAAGTGTGCAGTGTCGGGATAAAGGTCAGATAAAAGTCTTCTAAAAGCATCTTCTTCTCCTCTTACTCGTAATGCTTTAATGAGTTGCAAGCCACTTTCTTTCCATTCATCAAGATTCATTGATGTGTGTATGCTTGAAGTCATTATTCACACTCAATCATCAATATGCCGAATGCAACTACTTCAGCTAACAGGTCAGCTTGTTTAATGGCTTTTTCCAGCTTATCAACGTGTGCTTGATAATCCCTAGCAGCCGCATCAATCTGTGCTTCTCGCATTCTGCGAATGCGGCTTTCTGTAACATTGTCACGCTGATCTTCCAACAACGTTTTTCTAGCTGTATGCGTCGTTTTCAGTGAAGCCAAGCGTGAACTAGCGTGCTGTTCAACTTGTTCTATATGAGCCGCGCGAGTATCTAACCACAGTTGATAATGATTCCTTTCTAGTAAGCTTTCTTGTTCGCTGCTGATAGCTTGACTGTCATGCTGCACTGGCACAGCTGATTCTAATAACTCTAATATATGAGCGCTTAGTTCGACATGTAGACACACCGGCTGAAAAGTGAAATCTTCTTTTATGCCCAATTTTCGCCAGCGGTATATCCCATAGGGATAGAGCCCCGCTGTCACTTTATCGCTAGTCACACTAAGGTTACAAAACAAAGGAGATGATGGCTCTATGGACAATGCGGCTTGTTGTGTTAAGGGATGAGTGGGTGTGATGAAGGCTAAATCACGGCGATCAGCCGCAGTTTCTGGATTAAACGTTAAAGCTAGATAAGGATCATTACCTTTTAACCAACGCGACCATGTTTGCGCGGTTTCGCCTTTGTATGAATGGCTTTTAAAATCTGCCAGCAACTTAGTTCTTATTTCTTGCCCCAATTGCAAAGTGGTAACCGGTTTTTGTCCTAATGTAGGAGGTAGATTACTGGCACCTTGCGCGTGCAGATAACGACTGATCAGATTGGCGAGCATAACCGGTGAAAGCCAGAAACTGGAAGCTTGTTTAACCATATCCTCGTCGCGTTTAGGCTGAGTCAAGCCAAACAATTTGCTTTGTTCTTCTTCCAATCGGGTTTGCTCTTGGATATCACGAACTTCGTTATCGGCTAATTGTTGAAGTCTAGCTGCTTGTTCTTCAGGATTAAGAATGAAGCTTTCTGCTATTTTTCTGATTTCTGCTGTGAGTTTACCTAAAATTTCTTCACTGCCACCCAAGGCTTGACGAAAAATACCAATCCGCAACAAACATCTTTCGTAAATTTCTGCGTCAACTGTTCCCGGCGTTATAAAATTATAAATAACGACCGTTTCACTTTTTTGGCCATAACGGTCGATACGACCAATACGTTGTTCAACGCGCATCGGATTCCAAGGTAAATCATAATTGACCATCCCATCACAAAATTGATAATCTAAACCTTCACAGCCAACCTCGGAGGACAACAAGATATCCAATGCTTTGGGATCTTCTTTAGCCAAACTAAAACGATTGCGTAACTCACGGCGCTCATGATCGGGAATGTCACCGTGTATCAAGCCGAATCGAACAGATTC
>CAIOHY010000502.1 GCA_903858205.1 uncultured Cellvibrio sp. | reverse complement strand
TCATCCGTTAAGTGACTTTGATGCTTATTAGTGATTTGTTACTTGAAGGTTTCAGTATGTGTTTATTTGGAGCATTAAACTCGAATAACCTGATTGGGGTTTTCATGTCTTTGGTTGAGTAATATTTACGATTTGGAGAATCATTTTTTGCTGGTCATGTGCCGCCTCTTTTGTATATGAACTAAAGAGGCGGCATAGACTTTTAAGCGTTATTGACCCGGAAACTGAGCAGGATCAGAGCCAACTCTTGGGTGAAACCAGTATTTAAAATCATCACGGTCTAGGAATGCAAAGTGTGGAATCACTGCAGCGAGCCATTTTCCCTCGTGAGAAATGTAGGAGCTTACACCCGCTGCAAAATTGGGATTTGCATAATCTGAAGCTCCGTTCGTCGAAATAGGTACCCTTTGCGGGTATATATTGTAATAGCTGGCGCTTTTTAGATTTGGCTCAAACTTCGTGATGTGAATATTGTCATCACCCGTCAAATCGTTGTTTCGTTGAAAAGCTTGAAGCCACAATCCATCGTTATATTTCAGCAGTGACGTATTCTGATAGAGTGATCTTGAGTCAAGCGTTGTACTCCAGTGGTGACGCCATGCGGCTAGATTAGTAGAGCCGTCGATGCGCATCAACTCAATTGGTGCTGCTTTATATACATCAATGCTTCCCCCGCTATGTCCCAAAACTAACCAATAGAAACCATCATGGTAGTTCGTCATCGCAAGATTAACTGCAGCTCCACCGGGTCGAAACATAGTCCCTACATCTTCCCATTTCCCTCCACTGGAATTTGGAGTAAATTTCTTTACAAGAACTCGATCACTATTTGCATTTCCCGAACAATATTCAGAAGCGATATAAACAAAGGTACTGGTTGGTCTTCCTGATGATCCTTTTTGGGCTGGCAATAGTGCAATACTTGATGGGTGATGGCATGGGCTTGTATTTAGCTGCTTACCCTTATAGAAATTCGCATCTCCATTCACTCGCTCATCTGGTAAAAACTCATTCGCAGTACTTCCCGTGTAGGTATTAATATAACGTACAGCACTGCCCCAGTTGCCCCCCCATGCTAAAAAAAATACTTTCTGGTTGGAATCAAAAACTGGCGATTGGGCAAACGCTTGAGCATGTGCCCTTACAAAGGGATCGTATGCCAGTAGACCTTCATCTGATGATCCTCGCAAATCAAATTTCTGTTTCCAAAAATCGGGTTTTGCGATCACGTCCTCACCTGGGGATCGCACACTAGTGTGAAACATATTATCTGCAATGCCGGCACTGATTGCAGAGTTAACAACTGGCACATGCTGAATGTTTAGAGCAAAAGAGCACGTAGACGCAAGTGCGCTGCTCAACAGCATGACTATATTAAAAAAGACTATCGAATGCCTTCGGATTACATAGTGCATATTTGACACCTAGAAATTGATGAGAAAAAACTTTTCTAATTTTACAGAAAGTTATTTGAGATAAATTTCTCGAATTAGAGGAATGTTCGTACCTGTTACACAAGCGAAACTTACCAATTGAACTTTTCTTCCTGAAAGGTAAGCAGCAGTTGCTAAAGAGTTCATTGAATCGGTTGAAAGCTGCACCCATTCAGATGGTTGGCTTTGTTGTACGCAGCTTGAATGTGCTCCTGGGGGAGGTACATTGATTCCATCATTCAACTTTACCTTAAGTGTGTTTGGGTTATTATCTGCACTGCTGTTAAAAATCGAATTTATTGTTCCCTCTGCATAGCAGTAGGTGGATGTGCAGCCGGCAGGAGATGCGTGAGAAGGCAATGCAGAAATTGAAAGTGCAACTACAAAAGCTGATTTTTTGAAGAAATTAATGTGCATGATAAAGCTCCAAGTAATTTAAGTAATAATTGTTAATGTTAAAGCCTAATAAAAAATATTTTCAAAATAAATTTCCTTGCAGAAATTATATTTTGTAAACATCAATGATTTTTTGCGGAACCATGGTGGCGCTATGCGCTGCATAATCATTCATCATTGATTGTGGTATGTTAAATATTTTTATGGCAAGAAAACATTACGCGCTATTACATATAAATGTGTGTCGCTTAAGGTTGCATATTAATTTTTTATTATTGATGAACTTGTAAAATCAAAAACGCCGCAGGTTTTTGCCAGCGGCGTTTTTTTTGATGTCGTTTAAGTTTGCCAAACCTTGTTTGCTTTCAAATAATCAATTACCAACTTGGCGAGCAGTTCATGATCTTGTGCTGACGGGTGCCAATGGCACCCTTTGTATTCCAAACCTTTAAAAATAATTGAATCTACTTTGTGTAAGCCATCGGCTTTTAATTGGGTGACGACCTTGTTCACATGAGTGGCTATTTCGCCTTCGAGCTGATCTGTTGCCATCAAAATAAAATGGGCTTTAGGGTTGCGAGTCTGTAATGCCTGCACAAAGTGAATGTATTTTTCGGCGTAGTCTTGTTGTAATTCGGCGCGGGTTTTCCAGCGGTCACTGGCGTTTAACGCAGTAGAAAAATCGTTAGTCCCAATCCCTATCATTACTTTTCCCGCTAGAGTAAAAATCACCACCGCAATCTCCCGATCTCCCATCACCTCTGCGATTACTGTGGGATCGACGTATAAGCCAGATAAGCAATATCAATAATGCGGCAGAAAATAGCAGGGGAAACATCACACCTTTGATGATGTCGGGCGACATAATTTCGCTTTGGGAAAAGGCAATTGCCATGATGATAAGCAACAGGATGGGTCTACGCATGGTTACTACTCCTTGGCGCCTACTGATGAGGCGGGGGTTACTGCGCTTGGCGCGTCCTACGGTCAATGTTTGAGCAGGCGTAGATTATCACTAAATTTTATTCTGGGGTGAGTTACGCGACATTACTCGGTTGAAATCCGCGCGGCCAATCAAGTTGCTTTTCACCCCCGACTTGTCTAAATTCCAGGTGGTATACAAGTTTATTGATTTTCACGTTAGTCCCACCAATAACCATAAAAGCCGCTAGCTATGAGAAACCCACGAGCCGTTTATTCGCAGCTGATGCTGTTGATTTGCCTTTCTTTACTCTCTATTTCCAATGCTTTTGCCGATGTCACTTTGCCGCGCCTGTTGAATGATGGTGCGATTCTCCAGCGCGATAAGCCTTTAACTATTTGGGGGTGGGCCGCTGAGGGTGAGAAGGTGATTGTGAATTTTGCGGGTAAGGAGAAATCCACCCAAGCGTTTGAGGGTAAATGGCAAGTGACGTTTCCTGCGCGCAAAGCGGGTGGGCCTTACGAGTTGGTGGTGACGGGTGAGAGGAATCAGCTTAAGCGCAGCAATATTTTATTGGGGGATCTGTGGGTTGCATCGGGTCAGTCCAATATGGAATTGCCTTTGCGTCGGGTGAGATACCAATATCCGGGGCTGATTGAAACTACACAGCAGCCCAACATCCGCGAATTTAATGTGCCTGTCGCTTATGCGTTTAAAGGGCCGTTGAGCGATTACACCCAAGGCGATTGGAAAGCGGCGACGCCGGAAAACTTGGAAAATTTTTCTGCGGTGGGATTTTCCTTTGCGCAAAAATTATTGGCGGAAAATAAAGTACCGGTGGGAATTATCACGATTCCTGTCGGCGGTTCACCGGCAGAGGCTTGGGTGAGCGAATCCGTATTGCAAAAATATCCTCAGTATTTGCAAAAGCTGCAACCGTTTAAAGATGATGCTCATGTGCAGGCGACTATCGCTAAAGACAAAGCCAATAGCGACAAATGGTACGGCGATTTGGGCGCGGCTGATATTGGATTGAAAAATAATTGGTCGCAAGAAAAGCTCGATACTAGCGCGTGGAAAACATTGCAAGTGCCGGGTTTTTTAAAAGAGCAGGCCGATAACAAAAACGATAGGGATTTTACTAATGGTGCATTCTGGGTGCGTAAAACAATTGAATTGACTCAAGCTCAAGTCGCGAAAAAAGCGGTGCTTTGGTTGGGTTGTATTGTCGATGGCGACCAGGTGTTCGTGAATGGGCAAGCGGTTGGGCAAACGGGTTATCAATATCCTCCACGTATTTATGCAGTGCCTGCGGGGCTGTTAAAACCCGGTAAAAATAGCATCGCTATTCGTGTAACCAGCTATTCCGCTAATGCCGGTTTTGTAAAAGACAAACGTTATGCGCTGATGTTCGGCGATAGTAAATTTGGTGAAGCTTACTCAGGCGATGAAGAGGTTTCTCTGCGTGGTGAGTGGCAGTATAAAATCGCCGCTGCTGCGGCCGCTATGCAACCGGGTACGACTTTGCATTATCTTCCTTCGTCGTTGTTTAACGCGAAATTGGCGCCTGCATTGCCGCTAAAAATAAAAGGCGTGATTTGGTATCAGGGTGAATCCAACGTCGGTCGTGCTGCGGAATATCAACAATTAATGACGGATTTAATTGGCGATTGGCGTAAACAATTTCAACAACCTGATCTTCCTTTTGTGTATGTGCAGTTGGCCAATTTCCTTCCCGCTGGGAGTCAACCGGGCGAGAGTGGATGGGCTGAATTGCGTGAAGCACAGCGTAAAACACTTGCGGTAAAAAATACCGCAATGGCGGTAGCGATTGATGCCGGTGAGTGGAACGATATTCATCCGCTGGATAAACAAAAAGTCGGTGAACGTTTGGCGCTGGGCGCGTTGAAAGTGGCTTATGGTAAAAAATCGCTGCTAGCCTCTGGGCCTTCACTCAAAAAAGTTAAAGCCAAGGGCAGTAAGGTGGAGTTGACGTTTGCGGATGCGGGTAAAGGCTTGCAAGCGGTTGGTGGCGAGTTAAAACATATTGCGCTTGCCGGTGCTGATAAGAAATTTGTGTGGGCCAAGGCGGAGGTGAAAAGTAATAAGTTGGTGGTGTGGGCGGATGCTGTTGCTGAACCTAAATGGGTGCGTTATGCATGGGCCGATAACCCTGAGGGGGCAAATCTGTATAATAGCGCGGGTCTGCCTGCATCGCCGTTTGAGGCTCGTGTTTTGGATTAGTGATTTGTTGTTCCCCCGCCGCATGGATTCCGGAGTCTTTTCAGCGACTCGCCGTGAACCCATCCATGGGGGGGCTCATTGCCCGCTTCCCTGCGGGCAACGGTCTCTGAAAAGACTCCGCAATCCATGCTGCTACCTATGCGTTTTAAATAGGAAAAAACAGCAAACGCCGATGCAGAAATCATTTTCTCATCGGCGTTTTTTATGGTGAAACAATTCGATATTTTTGATACTTCCCCGACCAAAACGGTTGCGATTATTGGCGGTGGCCCCGCAGGGTTAATGGCGGCGGAAGAAGTTGCGTCTGCAGGTCATCGTGTGTCGGTCTACGATGCGATGCCTTCGGTGGGGCGCAAATTTTTATTGGCTGGTGTGGGGGGGATGAATATTACTCACGCAGAACCTGCCGACGATTTTCGCGCGCGCTACTCAGCGAGTTCGCAGTTCATCAATACGCTCAAACAATTTGATTCCGTTGCCTTGCGCCATTGGGTGCATGGCTTGGGTATTGAAACCTTTGTGGGTACATCCGGCCGTGTATTTCCAGCGGATATGAAGGCGGCGCCTTTGTTGCGCGCATGGTTGCATCGTTTGCGTGGGTTAGGTGTGACATTTTATCCGCGTCATCGCTGGTTGGGTTTTGAAAATAATAACGAGTTAATTTTTTCTGCATCGGAAGACGGAAATGTCATTTCCAAAACGATTACTGCAGATGCGGTTGTTCTAGCCTTGGGCGGCGCCAGTTGGCAGCGTTTGGGTTCCGATGGCGCCTGGGTGCCTTTGCTGCGTGAACGCAATATCAACGTGAATGAATTGGTGCCGAGCAACTGCGGCTTTGATGTGAGCTGGAGTGATGTGTTACGCGAGCAGCATGCAGGTGCGCCTCTGCATGGTGTTGGATTAAGTTGTGTCGATGCGCAGAATATGCCGCGCAGTATTTTATCGGAGGCGGTTATCAGTGCTTATGGTATTGAAGGGACGGGTATTTACGCCTTGTCAAAATACCTGCGCGAACAATTGGATCAAAACGGTACTGCCTTATTGAATATTGATCTGCTGCCGGATTTATCGCTGGAGAAAATTGTGCAGCGGTTGAATAAACCGCGCGAGAAAAATTCGCTCAGTAATTTTTTACGCAAGCAATTAAATTTGTCGCCTGCCAAGCTTGCGCTACTGCGCGAACTCACCAGCAAACACACCTTTGAAAATACGGATTTGCTCGCGATGGCGATAAAAAAATTATCGCTGACCTTAACCGCTACTCGCCCTATTGATGAAGCCATTAGCAGTGCCGGTGGTATTGCTGCAAAAGAATTAGATGCCGCCTTTATGCTCAAGAAAATTCCCGGTGTGTTTTGCGCAGGCGAAATGCTGGATTGGGATGCACCTACCGGCGGTTATCTGCTTACTGGCTGTTTTGCCAGCGGGCGCGCGGCTGGTTTAGGTGTGGTGAAATATTTGCGGGACATTACTTGATGCGCGCATTGGTAATAGGTTATGTCTGGCCTGAACCTGCTTCATCAGCGGCGGGCACGCGCATGTTGGAGTTAGTGCAGTTGTTGTTGCAGATGGATTTTCAGGTGACATTTGCATCGGCCGCTGCCTTATCCGAACATCGATTTGATTTAAACAGTTTGGGTATTAGCGAAAAGGCGATTGCATTAAATTGCAGTAGCTTTGATGAGTTTGTGCGCGAGTTAAATCCCAGTCTGGTTTTATTCGATCGCTTTTTTACGGAAGAGCAATTTGGTTGGCGAGTTGAGCAAGCATGCCCGGATGCTGTGCGTGTGCTCGATACCGAAGATTTTCACAGTCTGCGCCACGCGCGCCAGCAATTACTAAAATCTGTACAAAAAAGCTGTGCGAGTGAAAAAGAAAAACAATCGGTTGCACCCGTGACCGCCGACAGCGAACAGCTCTATCAGCAAATGTGTGCGGGCGATATGGCAGTGCGTGAAGTCGCTGCGATTTTTCGTTGTGATCTATCGCTAATGATTTCTGAAGTTGAAATCGACTTACTGCAGCGCTATTTTTCAGTTCCATCACAACTTCTTTTCTACTGCCCGTTCCTTTCACAGCCTGCAATTGAATCGGAAGAAGTTCACGGTTTTTCGGCGCGGCAACATTTTATTGCTATCGGCAATTTTCGCCATGAACCCAATTGGGATTCGGTGCTCTGGTTAAAGCATCAATTGTGGCCAATGATCCGCGCCCAACTTTCTGCGGTGGGAATGGTGCAGGCAGAGCTACATGTTTATGGGGCATATCCTCCGCCCAAAGCAACTCAATTACACAATGCGAAAGAAGGCTTTCATATCAAAGGTTGGGCGGCAGATGCACAGGCAGTAATGCAGTCCGCGCGCGTTTGCCTTGCACCGCTGCGGTTTGGAGCGGGCATTAAAGGCAAGTTGATGGATGCTATGCGCTGCGGTACACCGAGCGTCACCACCAGTATTGGCGTTGAATCCATGAGTGGCGGATTGCCATGGGGCGGGGCGGTGGCAGATGATGCCGAGACATTTGTGGCTGCGGCCGTTGCGCATTATCAAGACGAAATTCTGTGGCAACAAAAACAACAACAAGGCTTTTCCATTCTGCGCGATTATTTTTATCGCATGGATCACACGCTCGCGTTACAAACGCGTTTGGCGGAATTGCTTCACAATGTTCAGCATGAGCGTGGCGATAACTTTATCGGCCAAATGCTCCGCCATCACTCTCACAAAAGCACCCAGTATATGGGGCAGTGGATTGAGGCGAAAAATAAAAAGCCATCAACCTAGGATGATGGCTTTTTCATTGGTGCGCCGAGCATGGCGACAATCTAGGAGGTGAAAGTCCTCTGTGCGCCTCGTCGAGGAGGAAGCACTAGCCTATGCAAGGGTGTCCACCGTGAGGTGGGATCTGAAGGAAGCAAATGGCAAAGCAAGGTGATGACG
>CAIOHY010000501.1 GCA_903858205.1 uncultured Cellvibrio sp. | reverse complement strand
CGAAGATGAAGGCATCAATCTCACACCCTTGATCGATGTAGTGTTTTTGCTGCTGATCTTTTTTATGGTTTCCACCACCTTCACCAAAGAGACGCACCTGAGTGTCGATCTACCGGAGGCCGTTGGTGAACAGAGTAGTGAACTGCCCGATCAGATTGAAATTCTGATTAGTACCGAAGGTAGCTACTCGGTAAATGGGCAAGCGCTGGTCAACAGTAAAATTGAGACGTTGAAGTCAGCAATCAGCAAAACCGCTGACGGCAATACCAAGGTTCCCTTGGTGATTACTGCTGATGCCAAAACGCCACATCAGGCCGTCGTGCAGGCGATGGATGCAGCGGGCCAGCTGGGTTTTGCCCAGTTGAGTATCACCACCCGCCAGCCAGAGCCTGAAAAAGACTAGCGACTCGGTTACAATCCCGCCTAGCTTCGCAACCCCAAGGACTTTTGTATCCCCGATGCAAAAGTCTTTTTGTTTTTACAGGATCATTATTTGAACGTCCCTGATCAACAAGCACCTGTCTCCTCAGGTTCGAAAAACTCACATAGCCCCTGGCTGGCTGCTTGGTACGGTAAACGTGTCTGGACGTTTTTGCTGTTGCCGCTGATGCTTGTTTTTATATTGCTCGCCAATGTCCGCCGCTATTGGATTCTGCGCTACACGCAAAAATGTTTGATTACCCCCGTAATAATCGTGGGTAATATTTCTGTTGGTGGTACTGGCAAGACGCCATTGTTGATCGCACTCGTAAAAAAATTGCAGCAACAAGGTTTTAATCCCGGCGTGATCAGCCGTGGTTATGGCGGCAAGGCGAGTCACTATCCTTATCTATTGAACGATGACAGCACTGCCATTGAAGCCGGTGATGAGCCGGTAACGATTTATCAGCAAACCGGTTGCGCAGTGTGTGTGGGATCTGATCGGGTTGCCGTCGCGCGCCTTTTGGAAGATCAAAACTGCGATATTTTATTAAGCGATGATGGCTTACAGCATTACAAGTTAGCGCGCGACATTGAAATCGCCGTTGTTGATGGCCAGCGCGGTTTGGGCAATGGCTGGCGCTTGCCGGTCGGGCCTTTACGTGAGCCTAAATCGCGCTTAAAAACGGTAGATTGGGTGGTGGTAAATTCTCCTGCCGATGATTTTACCTTGCCCGGTTTAGCGGATGTATTTTATGTTTCCATGCAGATCTGCGCGCAGGATTTTATTAATCTCGAATCGGGTGAAAAAAAATCAGCCGCTGAATTTAATTCAACGCGCGTTAATGCGGTTGCGGGCATTGGCAATCCACAACGATTCCAACATACATTGAGCAAATTGGGCATATCTGCAGAATTGCACGCGTTTCCTGATCATCACGCCTACACGGCAAGCGATTTACAGTTTGCGAATAATTTTCCGGTGGTGATGACCGAAAAAGATGCGGTGAAATGCCGACAATTTGCACAGCCCAACTGGTTTTACCTGCCGATCACTGCAAGCTTGCCCGATAGTTTTTGCCAAGCACTATTGCAAAAGTTGGAGCGAATCTGCGAGCAGAAAAAAAATATTTTCAAATCGAAATAGACTTTACTTGAACGGAACCCCAGCATGAGTTTCTACGTTGTTATCCCAGCGCGTTATGCGTCTACACGGCTGCCGGCCAAACCGTTAAAAGACATTGCGGGCAAGCCGATGATCCAACACGTTTATGAGCGAGCCTGTGAAAGTGCAGCGGCGCAAGTCATTATCGCCACTGATGACGCGCGTATAGAGTCCGTTGCAAAATCGTTTGGCGCGCGCGTGTGCATGACCTCTGCTGCACATAATTCGGGTACGGACCGTCTGCAGGAGGTCGCGACGCAGCTTGGTTTAATGCCTGATGATATTGTGGTGAATGTACAAGGTGATGAACCCTTGATTCCACCCGCCGTAATTAATCAAGTTGCCGCTAACCTCGCAGCGAATGATTATGCAAGTGTCGCAACATTGAGTGAACCTATTCATAGTCTGGATGATTTTCGCAATCCCAATATTGTAAAGGTCGTAGCCGATCAAACCGGTAAGGCGCTGTATTTTAGCCGTGCGCCTATTCCATGGCCGCGCGATCATTTTGCCAAGGCGGACATCAATCAGTTGCCCGATAATTTTCCAGCACAGCGACATATTGGCATTTATGCGTATCGCGTTGCATTGCTCAACCGTTTTATCACTTGGCCACAAGCACTACTGGAGCAGATTGAATCACTTGAGCAATTGCGGGTATTGGCTAGGGGTGAGGCAATCCATATAGCCGAGGCCTGCGCTGCAGTTCCCGGCGGCGTGGATACCGAAGCGGATTTGTTGCGCGTAAAAGCGATTCTGGAAAATTCAATTTAGTGAATTCAACATGACGAAAGTGCTATTTGTTTGTCTGGGTAATATTTGCCGCTCGCCCACCGCGGATGGTGTTTTTCGCGCACTCATCGCGCGCGAAAAGTTGGATCAAAAAATTCTTGTGGATTCTGCCGGAACCGGCGACTGGCATATTGGCAAAGCACCGGATTCTCGAACGGTTGCAGCCGCACGCCAGCGTGGTTACGACTTGTCGGTATTGCGCGCCCGTCAAGTCAGTGCGCGGGATTTTGCGGAATTTGATTATGTGTTGGCGATGGATAAATCCAATCTGATGAATTTGCAGCGCATCAAGCCATCGACCTATTCCGGACACTTGGGTTTGTTTCTGGAGTTTGGTTCGCGCGGTGATTATCGCGAAGTACCCGATCCCTACCACGGCGATAAAGAGGATTTTGAGCTAGTGCTGGATCTGGTGGAAGATGCTGCCCAGGGTTTACTTAATCATATCCGTGGCAATTCATTACGCTAAACCGTTTTTAAAATAGCGGAAATTTTTAACTAATCAGGTAATTCTGCTGTGCCACTTTTTTTACCTCATTTTAATTTGCAAAAATTTAATACGCTCGCTGTGCCTGCGCTAGCGCAATATTTTGTCAGCGTAAAAACCGATGATGAATTGCGTGAGGCGCTTGCATTTGCGCGCTCAGAAAATTTGCCGCTGCTGTTGTTGGGCGGTGGTAGCAATATTGTGTTGCGCGCCGATTTTCCAGGCTTGGTTGTGCAGATAAAATCCCAGGGTAAGGAAGTGGTAAATGAAAATGACGAGTTCGTTTGGCTCAAAGTAGCGGCAGGTGAAAACTGGCATCAGTTGGTGGAATATTCGCTCGATAACGCGCTTTATGGTCTGGAAAACTTATCGCTAATCCCTGGCAGTGTTGGTGCTGCGCCGATCCAGAATATTGGTGCTTACGGGGTTGAGATCAAAGACTGGGTGGCCGAATTATCTGCACTGAATATTCGTTCGGGATTGTCGGTGACTTTTACGAATGAAAGTTGCCAGTTCGGCTATCGCGACAGCATTTTCAAGCAGTCACTTAAAGATCAGTATGTGATTACGTCAGTGACGTTTCGTCTTCGTAAGCAGCCACAGTTGAATCTGACGTATCCTGCGTTGAAGGCAGCGTTGGATCACATCGCCGAAGGAGAGATTACCCCGCAGCAGGTCAGCGCAGCGGTTATAGATATTCGCCAAGCAAAATTACCGGATCCAACCCTTATCCCAAACGTAGGTAGTTTTTTTAAAAACCCGGTTATCGACCAGCAACAATTTGAGGCGCTCAAAGCGGAAAATCCGGCGATTGTTTCTTATCCTGCTGCAGCCAATCAGGTCAAGTTGGCTGCGGGCTGGTTGATCGATCAAGCTGGTTGGCGTGGTCGGGAGATTGGCGGCGCAATGGTGCATGAGCAGCAGGCTCTCGTGCTAACCAATCCAGGCAAGTTATCTGGCCAGGTGGTGTTGGAATTGGCTGATATGATCAAACAGTCGGTGTTAGAGCAGTTTGGGGTTAGGCTAGAGATGGAGCCGCGTATCTATCCCTAGCTAGCGGATAAGCCTTAGCCTAAACGCGATGTTAATCTTGTAATTATTCTGACTATTAGGGAAAAGGCAGTAAAAACATCAACATAATCGATTAATGGCATTTGACCGGACCTAAACAGCACATTAAATAGTGGTAGTT
>CAIOHY010000500.1 GCA_903858205.1 uncultured Cellvibrio sp. | reverse complement strand
TCCGCAGGAATTGGCAGTTGGCGGATATGAACCTGGATACGCTTGACCCTCCCACACGCGTAATCCCAGTAGGTGGGAACTCCGTCGGGATAACAAATAGTGACGTCCAATAAACGGTGCAACTGCCCATTCATCGCCGCCAAGGTAAACGCCAATCCGCCCGCTCGCGGCATCAGCAAATGGCGATAACTGGACTGCTGCTTGGCATACTTTGCGGCGGTAAAACGCGTGCCTTCCAGAAAGTTGATGATCGTTACCGGATTGTGGCGAAACTTTTCACAGGCTTTGCGAGTTTGTTCTATATCTTTGCCCTGCAGGGAAGGGTCACGTGCAATCTGCGCTTTTGTATGTCGCCGCATAAACGGGAATTCCAATGCCCACCAGGCCAGGCCGAGCAGCGGCACCCATATCAAGGATTGCTTTAAAAAGAATTTGAGATAAGGAATACGGCCATTAAAAGTGCGCAATAACAAGAGAATATCCACCCAGGATTGATGGTTGGCCACCATCATGTACCACTCCTGCCGACTGAGATCCTCGAGGCCCTGAATCTCGATTCGTGTGGGCAGTAACATAGCCTGATGGCGCGCATTGGCATCCATCCACAGGCTTGCCAGGCGATCCAACCAACGATTACACAGTGCCTGCCAGCGCGTAAAAGGGACGCCTATTTTCAGCAGTGCCAATATCATCAAAGGCACAAATACCGCACTGGTAAGCAGGACGAACAAGAGCGTAGTGACAACACCAACAAGATGACGAATAGGTGACATAGATTATTTCTACAAAATAGGAATGTAACTGTGCAATGAACCCAGAGCGAATTTATTGGTCAATAGAGCTTAGGTATTTTTGTCTATCCCGGATCATTGATCAACAACAACCCATTAAAAGGAGCTTCATTATGCTGAATTCAGTTAAATCGTTATGGCGAGAGAATCGCTCATTACTATTATTTTTAGTGTTGATGTTTTGTTTTCGAAGTGCAATCGCCGACTGGAATGACGTTCCCTCCGGCTCAATGAAACCAACATTAGTAGAGGGAGACCGCATTGGCCTGAATAAAATGGCCTATGACCTGCGCGTCCCATTCACCCATATTTCCCTGTACAAAATAGCCGATCCAGCACGCGGCGATATCGCCGTATTTGATTCCAATGTCGCGGAAAAACGTCTGGTCAAACGCGTTATTGGCGTACCGGGCGACACAGTCGCTATGCAGAATAACCGCCTATTTATCAATGGCCAAGCAATCAGCTATACCGCCACATCCAACGGCGATTGGTTGGAACACTTACCAGGCAAAAATCACATAGTTCGCGTTGACCCACATGCTCAAACCTACGCAAACTTTGGCCCGGTAACCGTACCCGCAGGCCAGTATTTAATGCTCGGTGACAACCGCGATAACAGCGCCGATTCCCGCGTAATTGGTTTTGTACCGCGCAGCGAGTTTGTCGGCCGCTCACGCAGCGTTGTCATGTCACTCGATTACGAAGATTATTTTTTGCCGCGCGCCGAACGTTTTTTTCATGGGCTTGAATAACGACCGAGTTAACCGGTGCGCGCTTAACGTAACAATCCTATCGTAAAAAATAGGCGCGCACATCCCTCCAATTATTGACCCGCACATCTGCAGCTTCTTCCATGTTATGCGGAGCAGAAAATAAAATTCCCTGGCCCACAAAACCCTCAAAGTGGCGCGAGCTGTCATCAATTAAATAATCCGCTTGCACTACATTTTTCTTGCCGCAAAAAATAAAATTCATTGGCGACAAAAACGGCAAATATTTAACCAACCACTCGTATTTAGGCGCAAAAGACGTGGGATGTTCCATCGCCGCCGTGGCGATCACAATCTCGTAGGACTCATGCAGTTCGCGAATCACCTCGACCGCATCTTCATAAGGCGGAATATCAGCAAAAAATGCAGGGATATCAGGATAAGCCCGCACGCGCGCAACATGCGCTTCGGGAACCCTGTGGTAAATTTTAGTCGCGTATAAATCAGCTTTGGTGAGGTTTTGTTGGAACTCGGTGTTGTACCAATCGAGGTGACGAGCCATGGTATCGCAGATGGTTTCGTCCATATCTATCGCAATACGTTTGCGCATTAATGCTCCTGATAAGATAAAAATCAATAACAGATAAAAAAATCCCCCGCTTATGCGAGGGACTCTTTACACCAAAATTAGAAATTCGTCGGTACCAGCGGTGATGTTTCCGCTTCGTAGTCAACACCATTCAAACCAAAACCGAACAAGCGTAGGAATTCTGCTTTGTATCCCGCAAAGTCGGTAAGTTCAAATAGGTTTTCTTCAGTGACTTGCTCCCAAATTTCTTCTACTTTGGTTTGCACTGAAGGATGCAGCTCCAACTCATCTACGCGATAGCGATTGGCATCATCCAAACGCGGAGTCGCCGAGTACAAACACTCTTTAAACAACCGCTGGATTTGCTCGATGCAACCTTCATGGGTGCCCTGCTCTTTCATCACCTTGAACAGGATTGCCAAATACAACGGCATTACTGGAATCGCTGAGCTCGCTTGGGTTACGACCGCTTTCAATACCGCCACGCGAGCGTTACCACCGTGTTTTGCGCTCAGGGCTTTTGCTGCGCGATCCAAATCTTCTTTGGCTTTACCGATCGTTGCTTTGCCATAGATTGGCCAGGTTAACTTGTCGCCGAGATAGGTGTACGCCACTGTTTGGAAGTTGTCGGACAGCAAATCAGCGCCTTTGAGTGCATCGATCCACATTTCCCAGTCTTCACCACCCATCACCTTAACAGTATTGGCGATTTCTTCATCAGACGCTGGCTCGATGGTGACATCGGCAATTTTCAGCGTATCGGTATTGAGGTTTTTAGAGACGTACTGTTTGCCGATGGGCTTAAGTACCGAGTTGTAAACCTCGCCGGTTTTTGGGTCGGTGCGGCGTGGAGAGGCAAGGCTATAAATGACTAAGTCCACTTTGCCGATCGAACTCTTCAGCTCGCTGATCACCTGATCTTTCAATGCATCAGAGAATGCATCGCCATTGATGGTATGTGCATACAAACCAGCCGCTTTGGCAGCGTCGTGAAAGGCTGACGTGTTGTAGTAACCGGCAGTAGCGGTTTTGCTATCACTCGGTTCTTTTTCAAAGCACACACCCAAAGTATCGGCACCGCCACCAAATGCCGCTGTAATGCGCGAAGACAAGCCAAAACCGGTAGAACAGCCCAGCACCAATACTTTCTTGGGGGCATCGGCCACGGGTCCCTTGGCTTTAGTGAAGGCGATTTGCTCTTGAACGTTGGCCGCGCAACCTTGCGGATGGGCGTTGGTACAAATAAAACCGCGAACTTTAGGCTTGATAATCATGGATCTACCTTGTAATGGTTGGTAAGAAAGTAATGCACGCCGGCAGGCTGGCAAACAAAGGCGGCTATTATAGTGCCTGAATCAGCGAATGTCCCCCTCATGGTCGCTCTCCCCCATTCCGTCAGTAGATTGACCCGCCGCCTACTTGGCAGGATTTTCTTTTTCATAACGACTTTTCTTTACACTCCGCCAAGTTTGCGCGCCGACTTTTCAGGTAAAATGCACGCCTTCGGTCAAGCTCTCCCTTAACAACAATCATCTACAAAATCTCTAGGACAAAAAATGATAACCCACGAACCCAATCCGCTTTATGTTGCAAATCCTGATCGCTACAAAACCATGAAATTCCAACGCTGTGGTAAAAGCGGTTTGCGCTTATCACGCTTGTCATTAGGTTTGTGGCAAAACTTTGGCGCTGTCGATTCACAAGCTAATGCTCGTGCGATGTTGCAACGCGCTTTTGATTTGGGTATTACTCATTTTGACTTAGCCAATAATTACGGCCCCAATTTTGGTTCGGCAGAATCCACCTTCGGCGCTATTTACAAACAGGATTTTGCGCACTACCGCGATGAATTAATTATCTCCAGCAAAGCGGGCTACGATATGTGGCCAGGCCCTTATGGTATTGGCGGCTCACGTAAATATTTAGTGAGTAGTTGCGACCAAAGTTTGAAACGTACCGGCCTCGATTATTTCGATATTTTTTATCATCACTGCATGGACCCGGAAACGCCACTGGAAGAAACCATGCAAGCGCTGGATTTTATCGTCCGCTCCGGCCGCGCACTTTACGTAGGCATCTCCAATTACCAACCAGCACAAACCAAAGAAGCCGTGCGCATTCTGCGTGAGTTAGGCACACCATTATTGATCCATCAGCCACGCTACAATATGTTTGATCGCTGGATTGAAAATGGTTTGACCGATGTATTAAAAGAGGAAGGCGTCGGTTCGATTGTGTTCTCACCGCTTGCACAAGGCGTATTGACCAACAAATATCTGAACGGAATCCCGGAAGGTTCACGCGCAGCACGCGCTGAACAAATTTATCTGGGCGACAAAGACATTACTCCAGAAAAAATCCAAAAAGTACAAGCGCTGAATAAAATCGCAGAATCGCGCGGCCAATCACTGGCACAAATGGCGATTGCCTGGACGCTGCATAATGATGCAGTTACCACCTGCTTGATCGGCGCCAGCCGCCCTGCGCAAATCGATGATTCAGTTGCAGCATTAAACAATTTAGATTTCAGCGCTGATGAACTTGCACAAATTGAAGCCATCCTGAAATAAAGATTGAAATAAAAGTCGGGGGATTCGTGATTACAAATCCCCCTTCTTCATTTACATTCAACCAATCACCCGCGCATAATTTTCCTTCAGGTTTTTTTGTGGATAAATGATGGCATGCGCTTCAACTGCACCACAGATAAAAACGCCGACCAAACAAATCCTTCCCAAGATTCCACGCATCCACAGCCAATAAGTGATTAACCCAAACAGAATCACCGGCAATACCAGTATCAACAGCGAAGCGGCTACTACCCCCATATTAATGCCCGCCCCTTTTAGTACTTACCAAAAACGCAGCGATACAAACACCCAACAAATCCGCTAATAAATCCCAGCCATCCAAACTGCGTGTTGCAAAAAAGCCTTGCGACAACTCCTCTGCTGCCGCAAAACCAAACACCAGCACACTGCCTAATTGAAACCGCATAGACTTTAGTAGCACAACTCGCCGATTGAGTAATAGATTAAGCAGTAACGCCAACACACCATACAGCCAGACATGCCCCAACTTATCGCCGTAAGGAATTGAATCAGCAACACTCATAAAAATATTGTCTGCGCCCCTATCTGCCTCATAGATAATCCACACAATAAATCCGAAAAAGACTGAAAAGGCGATACATAAAGGTTGGCGGCAATAATTCAAAAAGCTCATCGATTTGTTACCCCTTCGTCGAATCCACTTTGCCATTACCCAACGCATACCAATCCACTTTTCGCGTCAGCATCATAAATACACCCAGCAATACAAACAGCAGCAGAGAGCCCATTAGCAATGCATAATCCTCTGCACTTAATAATCCATAGAGCAAGGCGTATAAAAAACTTAGCCCTGCCGTAAACCCTATGCCGCGCAAAATACTCTGCAACACATGGGAAACATAGAATCCAATCAATACCACACACGCGATTGATGACAAAGCGTAAGCAGAGGCAAAACCGATATGCTCAGCAAGCGACAACAATAACAAGTAGAAAAATGCCAAGGCCAAGCCCACCAAACCGTATTGCACCGGGTGCACCTGCAAGCGTTTTAGCACTTCAAACAAAAAGAAACTGGCAAAGGTTAAGGCGATAAATAAGAGTGCATATTTAATGGCGCGATCACTGTTTACATACTGGTTCACCGGATCAATCAAGCTCACACCAAATTGACGTTGCTGGTATTGATCACACTGGTTGCTGCGCACACAGGTGTAAAAATATTCAGAAAAATTAGTCGAGAAGTAGGATGTTTGCCAGCGGGCGGTAAATCCGGTTTCTGTCACGCTGCGCTCAACGGGTAAAAAATTTCCAATAAAACGCGGATGCGGCCAATCAGAGTGCAACTCAACATGGGTCTCTTTTCCGATCGGCGAAAAATGCAACTGCTCCGTACCATCTAACAACAACTTGAACGCAAAACCCAGTTTTTGATTTTGCCCACTGCTTACTTGCAACACATCCAACGGAAAAGCAGCATGAACACCATCGCCAAGAATTTTAAGTTCCGACCCGGGCTCAAACTCATAGGGCTTACTATTTAATTGCAAGGTCAATGAATTTTTTATGCCGCGAATATCGCTAATGCCCACTGCAACATAAGGTTTGAGAAAAGTGTAATCGGCAATATTGTTTTTAATCCCATAGTCTGCGGGCACCATAAAATGGCCATCTACATTGGTATCAGCGTGATAGAGTCGCGCCGCATAGATTCCCAACTTGCGTAACTCGGTGGTGATGTCGCCGTTCACGCGAAATAGATCCGGCAAAAACTGCAACTTACCCGAGACTCTACGCTCCTCGACCACCCGTTCACTTTTTTCGTTTACGGTCCAGGTGCGCTCAATTTTTGTGTAGGGCACCACTAGCACCGGCCCAACCAGTGTTTGGCTATAGCTGGAGCTGCTGGCGATATCGCGTACAACTTGCTCACTGTAGACCCGGCGCTCATCAATGGAATTACCAATCATGCCGATAGGAATCAGCAGTAGTAACATCAACAGGCCAATAGCGAGAAATTTAAATAACAAGGGGCGTTTCATGGGGTTCTCCTTAGGGTTTAAGTAGGAGAAATCATGCGCGCCCAAGTTGGAGGATTTATGTGGACAATATGGAGTTTATGTGGAGTTTTGATGGAGTGACAGATCGCGGCATTCGCAGATGTGACCGGTATTTCTAACATCCGGCCTATAAAGCCGGTAGAAAATTCAATACTGCTGCTACGCCATCATGAGTATTACGCAATTCCAGTCGGCCATTATGCAAATCCATTACTTCTTGTACAAAATTCAAACCCAAGCCGGTACTTTTTTTGCCCGTTCCTGGACGCGGCAATGAAAAAAATCGCTCCGTTAGTCGAGCAAAAGCATAATCAGGAATGGGTTCACCCTGATTTGTAATTAACAAAATTAACTGGTCATTCTCTTTGTAAGTACATAAACCGATAACACCCGCGCGTGGGGTAAAATCCAGCGCGTTGTCGAGCAAGTTATTAATTGCCTGACGAAGCAAAAACAATTCGCCAATCACTATCGCATCTGTCGTGTAATCTTTATTAATTTGTATATTCTGCCGGGTGATGCGCGCCATTTGGTTATCGAGCAACTCATCTAGCAGCAAGTTAAGATCGATTGGTTTTGGGGCATGCAAGGTTTGTTGTTGCTCGACCAACGCCAAATTCAACAAGCGCTCAATAAGCTGTTGCAGGCGAAGACTTTCGCTGTCGATATTATTGATAAACCGCTGACGCTGCTCATCACTCTGTGGTGTTTGCAGTAATGGCGACTGCAATAATTCTGTTGCAGCGCGAATTCCAGCGAGTGGGCTCTTTAATTCATGTGCAAGTGTTTGCACATAACGTTCGATATAGGCTTTGCCATCCAGTTCGGCACGCATAGACTCCAAGGCTTGCGCGAGTTGACGTAATTCGCCGCTCGCGATTTTACTCTCGGGAATTATCGCCCGTTCGCCCTGACTGACATTCACTGCGTATTCACGCAATTTGCGCAGCTCACGACTCAACCACCAGGAAAAAATCGCGCCGCTCAATAAACCCAGCAAGATTAAACCGCCACCCAATATGCCCAAGCGGCGCTGGGTACGATCAATAAACGGCTGCACGCTACGATTGGGTTTAGCGACCGACACTACACCAATAATCTGATCGCCCTCTTTTATCGGCGCGGCCACGTACATAATGCTGGAGCTTTCATCACCGTCCACCTCTTGAGACGAGCGCGCACCGTATTTTCCTTGTAGCGTCAGGTAGACATCATTCCACTTTGAATAATTCTGCCCCACTGCGATATTTTTTGAATCGAGCAACACGATGCCATTTTTATCGGTGACATAAATCCGGTGATTGACAGCAAATTTATTAACACCCCAAATACTCGCATTGGGTGTGCGCTGTCCATAGGCGCGAAAAATATCCGCATAGAATTCGTTATTGATTTTATTGTTGAGCATAGGCTCACGTAAAAATTCTGCGAGCAAATTAGCAGTATCTACCAAGGTTTCTTCGGTTGACTGACGCACACCGGGGCGTATTTCTTCCATTACCGTGCGCAAGACAAAATAGCTGCAGAGCGCAACGAACAGCATATAGATAATAAAGATGCGTAAGCTCAGGGACATCAGTGTGTTTCCGGCTGGTAGCAATAACCAAAACCCCGCTGAGTTTTGATGGGATCTGCAGTCGCGTTTACTGCGCGCAACTTCGCGCGCAGGGTTTTAATGTGGCCATCAATACTGCGGTCATAACCCGCATCAGCGGTTGCACCTACAGCATTCAGCAATTGATCGCGACTAAAAACCCGCCCCGGCTGTTCAACCAGCGTCTGCAATAAACAAAATTCAAACCGCGTGAGCTGTAATGATTGTTGGCAGTAGTGAATGGTTTTACGCTCCAAATCGATTACAAATTCGCGCGGATCTTCACTTGGTAATAGTGATTCATTCTTCGCAACAATCGGGCGCACGCGTTTCAAGATCGCTTTGACACGCGCGGCCACTTCACGCGGACTAAAGGGCTTCACTACATAATCATCGGCGCCAATCTCCAAACCGACAACACGATCTAACTCATCGCCACGGGCAGTTAAAAACATCACCGGCACTTCGGAAAATTTGCGCAATTGTTTGCAGGCTTCAAAACCCGTCATATCCGGCAAGCCAATGTCCATGATAATCAAATCGACTGAATGTTCTTTAACATAGGCAAGCGCCTTGCTGGCGAGACTTTCCCACTGTGTGCTAAAGCTCTCCGCTTGCAGGACAAAAATCAGACTCTCGGCAATAGAGGGTTCATCTTCCAGAATGAGAATATGGGGCATAAGGGGTTCCGTTGGCGCTTATTTCATATGATCTGATTCTACAAGAAAGCGGGCAATTTAACGTATTGCAATGCAACAGAATCCACCCTAACCTCTTGCTATCGCATTAACGCTTGGTTGAACGCCTATGTCTATAAAAGATTCTACTCCCGCCGAACCTATTACTATCGTTGGGGGCGGACCCAAAAAGGTTCTTTACACCTTAAAAACCGTTGCACGTATTGGCTTGCTCAACTCAGCTAAAGCGCTCAATAGTAAAAATACCTGTAAAGCCTGTGGATTGGGAATGGGCGGTCAACGCGGTGGCATGACCAACGAAAAAGATGAATTTCCCTCGGTCTGCAATAAAAGCATCCAGGCACAATCGACCGATATACAACAACCCATTCCGACCGATTTATTCAATCACACCTTGGATGATTTTAAGCAGCTCAGCGCCTATGAACTGGAACATCTCGGGCGATTGAATAATCCACTCTTCAAATCTGCCGATGGCAATAAATACTCTCCCGTCAGCTGGGAATTTGCATTGGATAAAATGTCACGCGCGTTTGCCGCGACCAATCCCGAGCGCAGTTTTTTTTATTCCTCTGGCCGCTCCTCGAATGAAGCCGGTTTTGTATTGCAATTGCTCGCGCGCTTGTACGGCACAAACAATGTGAACAATTGTTCTTATTATTGTCATCAGGCAACGGGAGTTGGTTTACAAAACGTTATCGGTAGTGGTACAGCAACGGTTTCATTAGACGATGTGGGCAACTGCGATTGCATTTTTGTTATAGGTGCAAACCCTTCCTCAAATCATCCACGCTTTGTACATCAATTAAAAAATTGTCGCGAGCGCGGTGGGCAAGTGATTGTGATTAATCCCGCGAAAGAACCGGGGCTAGTACGATTTGCGGTACCGAAAAGCGCCAAATCCATGTTGAGCGGCGGCACCTGGATTGCATCGAAATATGTGCAACCCAAAATCGGCAGCGACCTTGCATTATTTAAAGGAATTGCTAAGGCGCTACTAGAATCCAATCAAATTGCGAACGACTACATCGCACAATACACTGATCATTTTCAAACGTTTAAACAAGATATCGACACGACTGATTGGCAAACCCTTATTGATGCCTGCGGTATCGATAAAGAAAAAATAATCGCGCTCGCCAATGCCTACGCCAAATCCGAAAAAGCGATTTTTGCTTGGGGCATGGGAATCACTCACCATTTACACGGCGTAGAAAATGTCGAGGCGATTGCCAACCTGGCCTTATTACGCGGCATGCTCGGCAAACCTGCTGCAGGCTTATTACCGCTGCGCGGTCATAGCAATGTGCAAGGTATAGGCACAGTCGGAGTTAAACCTATTTTAGCGGAAGATGTATTACAACAACTCGAACAACATTTTGGCGTGCAACTGCCACGCACCCAAGGTATGGATACCCTCGCCTGTTTAACAGCGGCGCATGAAGGAAAAATCGATGCTGCATTGATCATGGGTGGCAATTTATTTTCTGCCACACCTAACAGCCAATGGGCGCAGGAAGCGCTGGATAAAATCAAGTTCAAAGTCTATTTAACAACGACAATAAATGCTGGCCATATCACCGGAATGGAAACCAGTGAAGCATTAATTTTACCCGTCACTGCACGCGACGAAGAATGGCAGGCGACCACGCAGGAATCCATGTTTAATTATGTGCGTTTAAGCGATGGAGGGATTGACCGCTTACACAATGTAAAACCGGAGGTGGAAATTCTGTGCGAATTGGGCGCACGATTATTGCCGAATTGCCCACTCAATTTTAACCAACTCAAAAAACACGATTCCATTCGCGCCGCGATCGCCGCAACTATTCCGGGATTGAGTGAACTTAAAGATATCGCACAAACCAAACAGGAATTTACGATCAAAAATCGCCTGCTCGACACACCAATCTTTAAAACGGAAAACAGTAAAGCGCAATTTCAAATCAATCACCTGCCTGCTCCTGTCATCAACAATGAGTATCCTTTTTTACTCGCCAGTATTCGCAGTGAAGGCCAATTCAATTCGATTATTTATGAAGAAAGCGATTCCTATCGCGGCACTGATACACGCTGGTCAATTTTGATGAACCCAACCGACATAAATGAATTGGGAATTGCAGTAGGCGATGCGGTAGACATTCAATCACCACAAGGTGAAATGAAAGCAGTAAAAGTGTTCGCGTTTGATTTGCCACGAGGAAACGCAATGGCCTACTACCCCGAAGCCAATGTGCTGATTGCAACAACACATGATCCGCGCAGTAAGACACCGGCATTTAAGTCGGTTCCAGTAAAAATAGTCGTAACAATGTTTTAAAAAACGAGCATTAAATAGTGACACTAATACTTGGCTGAGGGGATTTTCGCCTATCTTTACCCGCGCGTGTCTCCAACAGAGGAGCGCCGCTTCTATTACGCCTATCCTTTTGCTTGCGACGTTCTACACCTTCCGGCGGTCCTATTGCATCGAGAGCAGCGGAGCCTTCGCCCTTTTTTTGTTCATTGGCATAGGCACTGACCGCCGTAGTGGCTGCTGGGCGACTCGGCGCCCTGATCGATACTGGTCGTGGCTGTATGGGGCCTAGATAAACCATAGGGATTCCTGTTTTCGTCTAAATACACATGTTTCATTCAATCTATCGGCAACACAAGGGATTCCTTTAACCACCAGACCAATAACACGCTATTTCTGAATCACGGGTCACATTTAACCAAGCAACTAACGCAGAACAGCAGAAGAAATACTTGACTAAAATACTAGGTTTTTTGATAATCCCACTCACGAAGGGGAGTAGTTACTACCGCGCAGGTCGTCAATACGAGCGAAAGCTCCGGTCGCGCGGGCAAGAGAATATCTTGTAAACGAGACCTTTGTCGCAATGACAAAGGCTTTCGCTCGCTCCTGCTTTGCCCGTCATTGCGCCATAAAGCTATTTAATGACGGAAATATCATGTATGCGTAATCTCATCATCTTCATCGCTCTCTTGCTACTACCGGCACTTGCTACCGCTGATGCCATCCCCCCCGTAGACCAAAACATCAGCGTAGGAACCCCATTGCTCTGGGCGATTTTCTTTGGCCTGGTGGTTATCGTTCTGTTAATCGATTTGGTGTTTGTGGGTGGCGGTAAACAACACCGCGTTTCGTTAAAAGAAGCCGGCACCTGGTCTTTGATTTGGATAACCTTAGCCATGCTGTTCGGAGGCGGACTCTGGTGGTATCTGGATCATCACTACACGCGCGAATTGGCGAACACCAAAACACTGGAATACCTGACTGGCTATTTGGTAGAAAAATCACTCGCGATAGACAACGTTTTCGTGTGGCTGATGTTGTTTAATTTTTTTGCCATTCCATTTGAACTGCAAAAACGCGTGCTCACCTACGGTGTATTGGGCGCAATTGTGATGCGTACCATTATGATTTTTGCCGGTGTGTGGCTAATCGAACAATTTCATTGGATGCTGTATTTATTCGGCGCGTTCCTGTTATTCACTGGTATCAAAATGTGGTGGATGGCCGATAAAGAAGTTCATTTGGAAAACAACCCATTAATTAAATGGGTTAAAAATCATTATCCCGTTACCAATGAGCTCAGAGGCGAACGTTTTTTTGTAACAGAAAACGGTATGCGCATGATGACACCGCTCTTCCTTGCGTTAATCTTGGTAGAAATATCCGATTTGATTTTTGCCGTTGATTCGATCCCGGCCATCTTTGCAATCACATCTGACCCATTTATTATTTTGACGTCCAATATATTCGCCATTCTGGGGCTACGCGCGATGTACTTTTTACTAGCCGATATGGCCGATAGATTCAGTTATCTCAAATATGGCCTGGCCTTAGTGTTGGTGTTTATTGGTATAAAAATGCTGATGATTGACATCTACAAAATTCCGATTGCAATTTCACTCGCCGTAGTTGCCACATTAATTGGTAGTTCGGTGCTGATCTCTTTAGCCAAAACAAAGGCCAAACACAACGAGTAACCTTGGTAAGCCAGAAAAACGCCTGCATTGTCAGGCGTTTTTTATTGTGGGTTAAACCACTGCAAACTATCGTGTAACTTCACCACTTCACCGACGATAAACAATGTAGGTGCATGTACATCATTTGCGGCCACAACATCCGCAATTGTCGTCAAATCGGCAATTAATACTCGCTGTTGTTGTGTTGTACCTTTTTCAATTAATGCCACCGGCGTATTGGGCGCTCGCCCATGCTCAATAAGCGACGCACAAATCTCCCGCAACCCAACCAAGCCCATATAAAACACCAGGGTTTGAGTTGGATTCGCCAACTCCGGCCACTGTAAATTGGTGTTGTCAGATTTTAAATGTCCGGTAACAAAACGCACCGATTGTGCGTAATCACGATGAGTTAACGGGATACCCGCATACGCAGAACAACCAGAAGCAGCAGTAATCCCCGGCACCACTTGGAACGGAATATTATTTTGCGCGAGCAATTCAATCTCTTCACCACCACGCCCAAAAATAAAAGGATCACCGCCCTTCAAACGCAAAACACGTTTGCCTTGTTTGGCGAGATCAACCAAAAGCTGGTTGATATTATCTTGCTCCATCGCATGTTCACTGCGGCGCTTGCCAACATAAATTCGCTCAGCATCGCGACGTACCAATTCCATCACACCATCGGAAACTAAACGATCGTAAAGCACCACATCGGCTTGCTGCATTAGTCGCAATGCGCGAAGGGTCAATAATTCTGGATCGCCAGGGCCACCGCCAACTAAATAAACTTCGCCTTGCGTAATCGTCTCATCTTCTTTCGCAATCTCGTTTGCGATGATTTTTTCAGCAGCCTCTTCTTGGCCATTTAATGCCAACTCAGCCGCAGGACCTTGCAGAATCCTCTCCCAAAACCGACGGCGACTATCACCATCATCAAAACGCGCCTTAACTCGATCCCGCCAACTGCTGGCGATTTGTGCAAGGCGGCCATAGCTGGTGGGAATCAAGGTTTCTAATTTCGCGCGAATCAAACGCGCAAGTACAGGCGATTCACCGCCACTGGAAATAGCAATCACAAGGGGCGAGCGATCAATAATCGCAGGCGTAATGTACGTACACAACGCGGGACTATCCACCACATTCACCGGCAAGTTACGCGCTTTTGCATCGTTAGAAATTTGTTCGTTGAGCGATTCAATATCCGTTGCCGCAATCGCGATGACACAATCATTTAAATCGCTAGCTTGATATTCACGCTCATGCAACTCGCCATTGGTTTGCGCTACTAATTCGCGCAGCTCACTGGAAATTTCCGGCGCAACCACACGCAAACGCGCACCCGCTTTGGAGAGCAACCGGCCCTTGCGCGTTGCAATATCACCGCCACCCACCAACAAGCAGAGGCGGTTTTTTAAATCGAGAAAGACGGGGAAATAGTCCATAATGAAATCTACTGATCGTAATGACCACCGATGGCAAAAATATAAATCGCGTGGTCATCAAACTTATAAATGAGGCGATCTTTGTGCGATATACGTCGCGACCAAAAACCGGAGAGATTGTGCTTGAGCGCTTCAGGCTTACCGATTCCTTTAGTTGGATCTTTGGAGCGCAATAACTCTTTCAATACCTTACACAAGGCTTTATGAAGCGCTTTATCCCGCTCGCGCATAGCTTCATACGCAGCCCAGGTTTCACCTTCAAACACCAGTGATTTCATTGAGTTGACCTTCCGTGGGTTTGTAGCCAGAGCCTTGAGTGTGGGTTTTGATTGACACGGCAATCTGCCGCATAAGGTCACTGGACTGCAACACATGCAGGGTTTCCTGCTCTCGCTCCCAGTCTGCCGCACTAACCACCACAAAGTCCTCGCCGGCACGGCGGGTGACCTTCAAGGGCTCGTGATTTTGGATGACATCCTCAACCAGCACTTTCAAATTATCGCGAAAGCGATTAACACTTACCGTTTCCATAAAGCACCTATATGTACGGGGTTTCCGTACATGGTAGCTTATTGGGGGGGATTAAGACAATAAATGGAGATTGGAAGCGGCGACATAGAGACGCATATTGGAATTTGACTCTATTGCTCTTGCTGTTGTCGATTCATTTTGCCGGACGATTGGATAGTCTCATTAAACTGTAACTACTGACACAGAGTTTTGAACATCCTCTTTTGAACAGCCTCTTAAAAAATGCATTCAACAACCGTAGGGGGTCTCAATATGAATTTCTCCGATTTTCTTTTTATGAGTAAATGACTTCATGAAAACCCTAAATTCAAGTTGGTAAACCTCATCACATGCACTATAACCCAAGCTCTGTTCATCTTGAGGGCAGGATTTCGCAACAGTCTTCCATCGCTCATCTAAAGATTCATCTTGAAGTATTCTGTCAACAACATTTTTTGGCGATATCTTCATCAATCTATTGAGACGATATTGAAAAGCAGCGAACTCCTCTAGTTGAACCCATTCTGAGTATTCTTGAACATTTGTAGATGTCGTTGGCCCACCGTCACTCAAATGAATGGAGGTGATGGTACGTTGCT
>CAIOHY010000499.1 GCA_903858205.1 uncultured Cellvibrio sp. | reverse complement strand
TTCATTTTCAGTTTCATAACGACTCCTTGATTGATTTGAATCAGTGTATCGGAAAACCTGTAGTCCATATAAGTAGTTACAAATTTGTAACTGGCCTTATCGCGACATAAACGCGACTTAATTTTTATTTTTAGATAAAAAATAAAAATGTCATTTATTATTGATGGGGTTTTGTGCCATTGATCGCCCACAAAATAATCGTGCTCAGCTTTGGTAGAGAAAGTGCTGCGAATGTTTGTGTACAAGAATTGTTTTCTTGTATTTATTGAATGCAGCGCCCTAATCCTGCGCCAAAAGCACTGTTGAAATAGCAGCAGGAAAGGTCGATGTTAATTTTATTGTGGCGTTTGTTTTTCTTTTTGATCGTAAAACGATTTCAACACAAAAAAGGATTTTTTCTTAACGCCTTCATTAGAAAAAATGCCTTTGCGGTTGTAGTCATTTTGAATACCATTAAGCTGGCGGCGTGGTGAGCGAAAGTCGGCGAGAATCCAGGGCGATGTGCCAACAAAGCCGTCGATTTTATCGAGCATGCCGAGACTTTTGCGGTAGAGATTTTCCTGAAATTCTTCAGTAAAAATGGTATTTACGTCGCCGTGGTAGCCTTGTTTCGCGTCGCCACCAAATTCACTGACAAACACGGGTTTGTTGTATTTAATTTCCCAGCTTACCTTGTCGGCTTTTTCTGGCAAGCCATCGTACCAGCCGATGTATTGGTTAAAACTCACCATATCGACCAAATCCGCAAGTGGGTCTTCTACTACGGCGATGTTGGGATTATCACTGCGGTAATGTTTTTCCATCGCTGCACTTAGCAAGCGGGTGTTATCCAATTCGCGCGCTTTTTTTGCGAGGCGAGCGAGGAATTGGTTGCGCGCATCGGACACGGGCGTTTCATTGGCGAGCGACTAGATAATTACCGCTGCGCGGTTTTTGTCGCGTTCAATCATCGCGGCTAATTGCGCCTCGACATTTTGGTAAGTTGCTTCGTTTTTCCAGTTGATCGTCCAGTACACCGGAATTTCTGACCAGACTAACAAACCCATTTGGTCGGCAAGGCGCACCATATCTTCATTGTGTGGGTAGTGGGCGAGGCGCACAAAATTCGCATTCAGCTCTTTTGCCCAGCCCAAAAGTATTTTCGCTTGTTTGGCGTTACTCACTCGGCCACCGCCATCGGCAGAATATTCTTCATGCACGGATATGCCGCGCAGGAAAATCGGTTTGCCGTTGAGCAATAGTTGTTTGCCGCTGGTGGTGATGGTGCGTAGGCCGATATTGTCTGTCAGCTTGTCGCTACCGCTGCTGATTTGCACTGAGTAAAGTTTCGGGCTTTCCGGTGACCAGAGTTGGGCATCGGGCACTGCGAATGAAAAATTCGCGCTGCCATTTTTATCGACGGTGACTGTTTGCTTGATATTTAATTCTGGCAAACGCAGTTGAACTTTCTCGCCACCTTTTGCGCCATCCAACAGCACAGAACCAGCAACTGATTTTTGCGTTAGTGAGGTGAGTGCGATTGTGTAATCGCGAATAAACGTACGCGGCACATTAAAGAGTTTCACCTCACGGGTGATGCCGCCGTAATTCCACCAATCGGTATTGAGTGTGGGTACTGCATCGGCATGGCGTTTGTTGTCGACTTTAATAATCAGAGAGTTATCTTTTGGTTTTAGCTTTCCGGTCACTTCACAGTGGAAAGGAGTAAAACCGCCGACATGTACACCAAGTTTTTTCCCGTTTAAATACACATCGGCGCGATAGTTGACTGCACCGAAGTAGATAAGTTGGCGATCGGATTTTTTCGCAGCGGGCGCATCAAATTTTTTGCGATACCAAACACTCCCTTCGTAATAGTAGAGTTTTTCTTTTTGGGTGTTCCAATCGCCAGGGACTTGTAAGGTATCGGCTTTATCAAAATCGTATTCGATTAAATCCGAGGGTGTTTTTTGTTTTGAGTCGGTAAAAAATGCGTTGACCGACGGATTTTGCTGTTGATCAAAGGGTTCGTAGCGATAATTGTAGTAACCGTTTTCGTAGGGATCGACGATGATTTTCCATTCGCCGTTGAGTGATGTCGCTGCGCGAGTGTAGGCTTGTAGGGATAATTCCGCAGCGAGTGAGAATTGTGAAATTCCCAAACTCAATACAAACAGGCTGGACGCTAGCAACCAGCGAATAACTGATAAATTCATGGTGGTGTTCTCTTGTGGTCGACAGTAGGTGTTATTGGTTTTATTCGCTCGTCTGTGCGAGCTGGTTGTCAGGCGTAGTCTGGATCGCAGGTTAACGCGCTTTTTAAAAAAACAAAACCCCGCGAAGAAGGCGGGGTTTATCGTTAATCTCCGGCTGCACCTGCAGCTGGTTTCTTGTGTAAAATCCGAAGGATTTATTTTTTGCTTTCCCCGTTTGTGTGTGGTGAGACTTTGGGTGTTGCCTGATAAGCGCGGGCGGCAAGAATCCAACTGAAATCTGCGCCTGCACGCTGCGCGCCTTGATGGCAGTTCATGCAGCTATCGTATTGGTGATAAGTTTCCATAGTGATATTCGCCAACTGGCATTGTGGGAATGGCATACCACCCGCTTGTGCCTCTGTTCCATCCTCGCAACCAAAATCATTGTCTGTTGGCGTTTTGGCTGAAATAGAGGGCAATTGCGGCCACTGACTGCCAATTAATTGATAGTGCTCCCACACAGTTCCTTTGAGCATCTCGCGATACATTTTATTCATGCCCGTGGTTGAGTAATCAGTTTCACCTGCTGCTGGTTTTGGTGTGTCGGGAATCTGGCTCAAGCGCACCACGTTAATCGGTTCAGGATTAAAATCTTCCGCATCGGGAACGCGGTTTGAGCCTGGATGTGCCGCCGGGTTTGCACGCATCACGTTCGGGAATTTTTTATACAACTCCGGATCGTAATAGGAGGGTTGCATCTCTTTTGGTGTACTTGGATCTTCGCCCAAATTATCGACCTGTTCAAAGGTAGACCAAACCCATTGCGGAAAATCTGGCGTTTTTTGTGCGATATGGAAACCCACCAAACCGACTTTGGTTGCTTCGCAATCACACACAATCATGCTGTTGGGTTTATCAGTACAGGTTTCCGGAATTGAAACCAGCACGTTATCGAGTG
>CAIOHY010000498.1 GCA_903858205.1 uncultured Cellvibrio sp. | reverse complement strand
TCGAGTGCTGGGTAAATTTGCCGTCGTATTGAACAATTGTGATCAGACTGTTTTAGATTTCCTAAATCTAAGGTAAGTAGAATGAATACAGAAGAGATTCTTGAGAGCATTAAATCACGTGATACTCACAAGGTGTGGCTAGCTTGTTGTGAAATTATTGCGCTGGGTCAGGAGCCAGAGGCTATTGTTCCATTAACAAGTCATTTATCCGAGATATTGAATGCTACTAATAACTTGGATATGGGCGGTAAGTTCTACCCTAATAAACGTTACGTTGACTTAGCTCTTCGCACTATCAATTTTCATGCTTGTCAATTTGGATGTCCGTGCGCTTTATATGTTGGTCAGAACTCAGATCCAAAAAATGAAGAAATTAAAGGTCATGTTAAAATCATTGAGTCTGTTTGTTCTGACAATCCGTGGGCCGACTTCTATCGAATTTTCTGTAACAGATGCGGCCAAAAATTTATTGTTCGGCAGGATGAGTATCATTTCCCCTCGTGGCATTGGAAATATTTTGTACCTGAGAAGAATGCGAAAAAGGAAAGTGAAGAGACGCTCTGTCAGTATGAGGAAAAAACTAGCGATTATAGATTCAACAAGGAAAATTCAATTTTCCTTGTTCCGTTGGTAACTACATTTCTTGTCGCCTTGTTGCATTCATCAATTTTTGGAGAGTTTCTACAAGAAATCGATTCGTTTAGAAAATTCACTTCTTTTTGGGTTTTTATCAATATACTCACAGTTTTCTATGTCGGATTTAAGATGGAGCGTTTTTTTTGGCCTTTTATTTTTTATAGTTTTATTTCATGCGCAATATATTTTCTGCTATTTTTTTTCTAGCTCTATTCTCTAGAAATGCATTTGATTCTAACGTGTTATTGTTCGATGAAGTCTCACAGTAAACTAATTATCTCTAATTTTATGAGGCGTGAAGGGTTCTTCCAATAATATTTTTCAATTATTGGATTGTTCATAAGTTGCGTGAGAGTTTCGAAAGTATTAAATCTATCTGGAGAGATCAAGCCATGTCCCAAGACCTATCCCGCAACGCCAATCGCTTTGTCGCTTTCACCGTCTTTTTTACGGCGCGGGCTTACTATCCATGCGGTATTGGCATATTTTTAAATTGCGCGCCCAAGCAAACGGTTAATCCCATATAAGCTGGCGCACCAGAGAATAATGAGTAGCGACACCAAGCCTGTTGCGATAAATGCAAAAATATCCGGCGCTTTCATCAAGGTTGTCATCAGTGAGTCCTGATAATAAAAGAACCACTGGTGGCCATCGGGAAACACCTGCACGTGAAGCCAATAGAAAACATCAGTAGGGCCAATGATTAAAATAAGGGCGGTGATGGAGGCAAAGCCGGTTAAAAATCCGAGCAACACTTTTTTAATAGGTGGCAGATTCAATTTTTGTTGGCGTGCAAAAAAAATCAGTGCAATCCAGATTAATAAACATATTGTGCCCGTGATATAGAATACATCGATGAGATTGGCTACATCTTGTAAGTGGATAACTTCTGCATCATGCATTAACGCTGTCGTTTCGCCGTTTTTCAACGTGTAACTGATCTCGCGTAAGCCATTGCCACTGGCTTGTACTGCATCGCTTATCTCACCAAATAAACGCCAGTGATCTTCTGGTACGGTAAATTCAAAATCCTCTTTGTAACGATTCTGTGGGGCAAATTCCGCAATGTGTTTATCCAAATCGAGTAGTTGGTATCCGAGGGGATAGGCAAAATGAAATTGAGCGAGCAGATGCCAGCTCACCAAGGCGAGAGCGATGAGTTGGCAAGTAAAAAATACCGGCCAGAAAAAGACACGTTTTATTGCGTTCATGAGGTTCTATTTAAACGGGATGAAGGAATAAGGCGTAAATTACCACGGCAGAATAGTCTCTGCACCTGCTGCAATTTTTTTCGCTCATTAGGCTTCTGGTTTGTTTTTTGCTGCTAGAAGTGAAGTGATGGTACTATTTTGCGATCGTCCGTCATATAAGTGTCTTAATTTTGTCATAGAATTTCGGCGTTATTGAGCGAATTCTCCCCAGCCCTTTACGAGTGAGATGAAACAGTGCCAGAACTCATAGCCCCACCAGCCAAGAACACCTATCACACCTACGGTATTTGGCTGTATAACGAAAAAAGTCGCGAAATAAAAAGCCTCAAAAAGGAGCGCAGCCCGAGTGTGCATGGTGATAAACACTGGGATTCGAGTTACGTGTTGATGGATTATTTCACCCATCATCCGCTCAAGAAGAAATCTCGGGTTTTAGATGTGGGTTGCGGTTGGGGTCCCACGTCTATTTATCTTGCGAACAATGGTCATACAGTGACTGGTTTGGATGTGGACGATGAAGTATTTGCGTTTTTGGATCTGCAAGCCGAATTAAATGGCGTAGCAGTGAAAACCCGTCAGGGTGCAATGGCATCAATGACCAAATCCGATTTGAGCAAATATGATGTGATTGTGGGCGGTGACATTTGTTTCTGGGATGAGTTGACTGACGAATGGTTCGCTATGCTCAAGCGTGCTGCAAGCGCTGGCGTAAAAAAATTGGTTTTAGCTGACCCAGGTCGCAGCCCTTTTTTAAAACTAGTGGACAAATGTTATAAGCGCTGGGATTGCGACATGCACACCTGGTTTTGCCTTGAGCCCAAACGGTTCACCGGCAGTTTGCTCATTGTTAATCTGGATAAGAAAGCCGATTAGTTAATGTGAGTTTTTAGTAAGGGCATCGTCCCTGATGCAGCGGGCAATTATTGTGTTCATGAAAAACTCCTTCTCGCATTGTTATTGTCAGGCTGTGTTATCGCATTAAGCGATTCTTTTATTACGCCTCAGTGGATTCGGTTTGGTTTTCGCGCATACCGACTACTTTGGCGTAATTCGATTGCGGCTCGGCCAATTTGTGGCCAGCCGCTGCCGCTTTTTCCACCTCTTTGGCTGGTACTGCTGGAGCCACAGTGGTTGCAGGAATAAAAGGTGCAACGGGTTTAACGTGTTCATAACGGCCACTCGCAATTACCTCATTTTCATCTAAAGCATTCTTCAATAGTTGCTGCACCTGTGCGCTGGGCGAATCGGCAGGGCAGGCGATCATATCCATATAGTCAATTCCAATGCGATAGGGTGGCCAGCCGTTTTCCAAACCGGTTTTTACCAATTGGCGGTAGCAATTTTTTGCGCGCGCGACATCAACAGGATTTTTGCGATCAAACAACACTGGAATAGTGCCCGACAGGGTGCGCGATGAGCGCGAGGTAACGGCAAGTAGTGGATCAAATCCATTATCGGTTAAACATTTACTCATCACGGTGCGATAACGTTCTACTTCATCTGAGGTGAATGGTACTAGTGGTGCGTACCATAAAATACCGGCGCCATCTTTCGCGGGGTGTGCATCACTTGCTCACTCGCTCGCTCGCTC
>CAIOHY010000497.1 GCA_903858205.1 uncultured Cellvibrio sp. | reverse complement strand
CGTGTTCGAGCGCGCGAGAACCCTGACATTACTGCGACTAATACCACGACCTTTATTGGCCCCTAACTTATTAATTCCCAAGGTATTTGCATGAGTGTTTTAGAGCAAGACCCTACCACTGACCTAGCGGACGAGGCGAGTAAACCTTGGTATCGCCAATTTTGGTTTTGGTTTGTATTTAGTCCGTTAATTTACATCGTCATCATGTGTTCCGTTACTGTGACTATTGCGCTCAAAGGCGCCGACGATGTGATTATCGATAACTACTACAAAGAAGGGCGGATGATCAATCAAGCCTTGGAGCAAGACAAACGGGCAAAAGCATTGGGATTAACCGGTGATTTGAGCTTTGATCGCACCACTGGTGAGATAGCACTGACGATTGCTAATCCACCCACAGATGCGACCCTCATGCCCGAACACTTGCTGTTGATGATGGGGCATCCCGTTAAGGCGGCGAAAGACCAGCTTATTACTCTGGTCGCGATTGCGCCGGGTAAGTATCGCGGTGAGTTAATAACTGAACCCGATTATTCGTGGTATTTGACGCTTTACCCTATTAAGGACATCGACTTGCGCAAAGAAGCACCCTGGTCGCTGAGTGGTGAAATTAATTTCCGCGCTGCCGAAAAAACCCGGCTGGCACCGCGAGTCAACTAATCGAGCGATTCATGGCGACCTTGGCGTCTCCCCCCGATCATGTTATCGAGCAGGCCTGTTATCACTGCGGTCTGCCAGTTCCTGCAGCCAGCTACTATCCGGTGCGGATTCAGGGCAAAACGCAGTTGATGTGTTGCCCTGGATGTCAGGCAGTCGCTATGGCGATTGTCGACGGTGGTTTGGACAGCTTTTATCAATTTCGTACCGCCAATAATGATCGCCCTGAATTGCTGGCCTCGCAGCGGTGGGATATTTACGATCTGCCCGAGGTGCAAGCGGAGTTTGTCATCCCCTTTGATGACAGGTTCAAACAGGCCAACTTGCTGCTGGAAGGGATTAGCTGTGCCGCCTGTAGTTGGTTGATTGAAACCCATCTCAAGAAAAATCCCGCCGTCCAATCAGTTACTGTCAATGTAAGCACTCATCGCTGTGCGATTGTGTGGGACGCACAGACGCCATTGAGCTTTATTTTCCAATCGCTCGTCGCCATTGGTTATTTGCCGCGCCCAGCGACGGACGACCAGCAACAGCAGCTGATTAAAAAAGAAAATCGCATCGCCCTGTTCCGAATTGGGGTCGCCGGTTTTGGCACTATGCAGGCGATGATGGTGGCGGTAGGTATGTATACCGGTGCGACCGATTTCTGGTTGGATTTTCTGCGCTGGTTGTCGATGTTGGTGGCGACGCCCGTAGTGTTTTTCTCGGCTTGGCCATTTTTCCTGGCCGCTTGGCGCAGCCTCCAGATGCGCCATTTGGTGATGGATGTTCCGGTCGCGTTGGCCATTGGTCTGGCTTATAGCGCCAGTGTCTGGGCGACTATCTCGGGCACTGGTGAGGTCTATTTCGAATCCGTTTCCATGTTTACCCTGTTCTTGCTGGTGGGGCGCTATGTGGAGTTGCGCGTGCGGCACCGCAACCGTCTCGCGTTCGGCAATCTTGCGCAATTGATGCCCCTTACCGCCTGCTGCTTGCGTAATGAAAACGGTTGTGAAGTCGAGCAACCAATGCCGATTAAAACCCTCAATCTGGGCGATCTGATTTTGGTGAAAGCGGGCGAAACTTTTCCCTGCGATGGTCGGGTAGTAGCTGGTGAAAGTGCCGCAGTGGAAGCACTGCTGACCGGTGAATCCCAGCCCGTCCGCAAAATTCAGGGCGACTTGGTGATCGCCGGCACGCTCAACAATCAGAGCCCACTAAAAGTCGCAGTTACGGCCTTGGGTGCTGCAACCCAGCTTTCAGCTATCGAGCGTTTGGCCAGTCAGGCCTCCGACGAAAAGCCCCAGCAAGTGTTGGTGGCAGATCGCATCGCACGGTTCTTTATCGCCCGCCTGTTAATTGTGTGCAGCGCCGTGTTTGCCTTCTGGCTTTGGTATCGCCCTGAGCAGGCGCTTTGGGTAACCCTGTCGGTATTGGTGGTAACTTGCCCTTGTGCGCTGGCCTTGGCTATGCCAGCGGCTCTCTCTGCCGCCACCGCCAATCTGCGCAAGCGTGGGTTTTTGGTCGCGCGGGGCCATGTTATCGAGGCATTGAATGGTGTTAACCGGGTGATTTTTGATAAAACCGGCACTCT